>JBNLCS010000649.1:0-3105 GCA_050303935.1 Bacteroidales bacterium | reverse complement strand
ACTTATCTATTATTATTGGTGCTATTCAAATGCTTTTTGGTATGTTCTTAAAAGCATTCAATGAGATAAGGATATTAGGAATTAAATATGCCCTTTCAACCTTTGGTTGGTTAATTCTTTTTATTGGTAGTGGCATATATTATTACCTTGATCAGAAACAAATATTGTCGGATAGTTCACAAACATTCATTCTGTATTCTGTTCTGGGCATATCAGGAATTTTAATATTTGCGCTAAATACTCCCGGTAAAAATATATTCTTAAATATTGGAACAGGGATCTGGAACACATATAATATGGCAACCGGAGTATTGGGGGACCTGTTATCTTATATAAGATTATTTGCCCTGGGCATCTCAAGTGCAATTCTTGGATTTGTATTTAATAGCCTGGCAATATCAATGAGCCCTGACATCCCTGTTGTAAATGTTTTAGTAATGATAATTATCCTGGCCATTGGCCATGGTATTAATATATTTATGTCGGGATTAGGATCATTTGTACACCCAATGCGTCTTACATTTGTTGAATTTTATAAAAATGCAGGGTTCATTGGTGGAGGACATAAATATGACCCGTTTAGTAAGAACTAATTTTTAGAAATAAATAAATTGTAGAATAAATAAATTAAAAAAGAATTATGGAACCTATTATTTTAGCTTATATTGGTGTTGGTTTGATGATTGGTTTGGCTGGAATTGGTAGTGCTTTTGGAGTTACCATAGGTGGTAACGCTGCTGTTGGCGCCTTGAAGAAAAACAAAGATGCATTTGGTAATTTCCTTGTATTAAGTGCCCTTCCCGGAACACAAGGATTATACGGATTTATGGGGTATTTCCTTATGCAGGGGCTTTTAGTGCCGGAAATTTCCTGGTTACAGGCTGCCGCTGTATTTGGAGCCGGACTTGCCCTGGGTTTTGTTGGATTGTTGTCTGCAATCCGTCAAGGACAAGTATGTGCTAATGGTATCGCTGCAATTGGAGCTGGTCATGATGTTTTTGGTAACACCCTTATTTTAGCAGTATTTCCTGAATTGTATGCAATCGTTGCCTTTGCTGCAACATTCTTAATTAATGGTGCTGTTGGGGCATAATCTTAAAATATAGTTTTATCTAATCCGGGTATTACTACCATTAGATTATTGATTCCATAGATTACGCAAATATTCACAGCATTTATTTTTTCTGTGATTGTTCGTGTAATGTATGGAATTTTTTATCTACCCATATTAAAAAAATTTCTATTTTTAAAGAAATAATTTCTGATATGGTCATTGATATATTTCTGATTATTCTCGGCATCATTTTTACCATACTTGGTATTTTGGGTTGCATATTACCGGTAATCCCCGGCCCCCCCATAAGCTTTATTGCCCTTATAATGCTACATTTAGCCGAAAAGGGAATACTAACAACAAGTTTTTTGTGGAGCATGGCATTTATAGCTATTGCTGTTACCATACTTGATTATATTGTCCCGGTTTGGGGAACAAAAAAGTTTGGTGGTTCAAAACGAAGCTCATGGGGGGCTACTGTTGGTTTAATTATTGGTTTATTTATTGGCCCCTGGGGTATTATATTAGGGCCTTTCGCCGGGGCAACAATTGCCGAGTTAATTGGAGGGGCTGACCAAAGCAAAGCCCTTAAGGCCGGTTTTGGGGCATTCATAGGTTTTTTATTGGGTGTAGGCATGAAATTAATAGCTTCCGGGTTCATGGCCTGGCACTTTTTTAAAGGAAGTTTTGGTATTATTAAAGGATATTTTCAATGAGAAGAAACTGCTTTTTCATAGTAATTTTCACCATCACTAATATTACTTACTCCCAAAGTGATTGGAAGGCAGGATATTACCAAAAATATAATCTTGAAAACTTCAGGGCTTATAAAGCGTTTCATGATACCATTGACGTCAATAATTTTGATTATCGACTGGCTAATGCTGCCGTTTTCTATATTACGAATGAAATACGCAGTAAAAAACGCCTTTCTGCCATTTCATACAATGAAAAACTGGAAGTGGCAGCCTATTTCCATTCAAAAGATATGGCGGAAAAAAAATACTTCAATCATATTAACCCAAAAAACAAAAAAAGAAAAACCCCTAACGACAGGGCAACGCTGGCAGGAGTTGATAATCCGTTTGCTGCAGAAAATATTACTGAAGGATTTATATTGGATTATGAACCTGGTAAAAATGTTTATCTAAAAGGCAAAGGAAAATTCAGCTATAAACCTAACGGTGAATTAATTCCCACCCTCACGTATATTGAACTGGCAGAAGTACTGTTGGATGCATGGATGCACTCGCCACCTCATAAAAAGAACATTGTTTCAAAGGAAAACCTGGAATTGGGATGTGGGGTTGCTATTTATTTCGATACAAAATTTAATGATATGCCCATGGTTAAAGCCACTCAATTATTTCAGCAATATGAAAAAATTGAGAATGGCAGGATTACCGATACTTTTTAACCAAAAACAACCACTTGGCTGATAAATTTACCTGATTTCTGAAAACATTGTTTAATTAATTTTGATATTAATCTCAGAAATATCTTTTTTGTTTCCCCCTATTATTGAATAAATACCCCTTTCTTAATTGGCCATTCTTTTGTATTTTACATGTAGAAAACCAAATTGCTTACATTTTAATTAAAGAGTATGAAAAACCTACCCACCAGCTTGTTTAAGAAAGACCGGTAAACCAATATATTTTTTCTAACTACTAAAAATCAATTTATGCAAAAAAAAGTTTTATTATTTATTCAGGCTATACTAGTTTTATTAATTATATCCTGTGAAAAAGACCCTATTCAGAATTCTCAGGCAAAAAATGCCCCCGATGGATTCAGACTGAAAGCGTGGCAAACTGTAATTGGCACAAACACTTTTTCGGATAAAGCCACATTTGATACATACTGGAACTATTATTACCCCTGGGGAAGGGATCATAACGGATCGGCAAGAATGTACGGATATCCTGATCATGTATATCCTTCAAACAATGTTTTAACCATCACTTCAAACAGAATATGGTGGGATGAAGGAAACAGTTCCGCAGATCCGTATTTGCCCATTCGATACCATTCAGGGGCTATACATTTAA
>JBNLCS010000648.1:0-12339 GCA_050303935.1 Bacteroidales bacterium | reverse complement strand
ATAATATGACGAATTTTCATAAGTTCTTAACTTTTTAGAGACCCTCATGAATAAACCCCAAAATGTCATTGGTAGATCCAATTGGCATTTCGAAATTTCAGATATCTTAAGTAAATAGTGAAAAAGCAGCAATACTTTTTAATAAAAGGTGAAGTGCTTTTTAAAAAAGCAGTAATACTTTTTAATAAATGGTGAAGTACTTTTCAAAAAAGCAGCAATGCTTTTTGTTAATAGGTGAAGTACTTTTAGAAAAAGCAGCGCATGATTTTCAAACTGGAAAGTTCAATAATTATACTTTTCACCCTTGTTTGACATTATTTCACCCCACATATGGCTGCAAAAACAGAATTTCTATACAGCACCTCCACATTTTTAAAGCCGGCACCCCACAATTTACCGGTTAAAAAATTCAATGGGCGGGGCGAGTCTTCTTTATCAATTTGCTCATATACCCATTGTTTCAACTCTTCTCCACCGGCCTTTTCCAGGTAATCCCAATAGAATTTCCAGGCCGCCTGGTTAATGTCTACATGATCATGCAACACCAGGTCACTTATAAAAAAGGCACCCTCATTTTTCATGGATGCATATACTTTTTCAAATACATTTTCCCATTCATTTTCCTCACGCAAATGGTGCAATGAAGTAGCTGCTATCACTACGTCAAATTTGTTTTCAGGTAGTTCTATTTCCCTGATATCACCCTGAACAATTGAAACATTTCCTTTACTGGCAGCGCTGATCCGCTCCTTGGCTTTTTCAAGCATTTTATTGCTTAAATCAACCAATGTACAATTCACCCTATCCATATAATCAATGGTTTTCAGGGTATAGTTGCCACCACCACATCCTATATCAAGTAGTTCCTTTGCCCCGGGTTGTATTGCCCCGGCATAATAGGAAATGGTATCCATTATTTTTACGGAGTCCATGGCACTTAACTGTCCTTTTTCCAGGTCGTCGTACTTATGCACCTCGTTGTCAAATTTTTCCCGTATCTCTTCCGGGGTTGATTTATTGTAATTGCGGATTTTCATTGTAAGAAATGGAATGGTGGGAAAATGGAATATTGGAATGTTGAATTATTCCAATATTCTATCTTTCCTGTTTATTAAAAAAGTAATTGTTCTATTATTAAATACCCGGCATATAATATTCTATATCCTCTACTCCCTTTCGAGAATATTGAGCATCTTCATAGTAGCTTTAATAGCAGCCACTGTTTGATCAGGATCAAGCCCTCTTGTTTTAAGCTCCCTGTTGTTTTTTGTATCATCCCACGTGATAATAGTTTCCACCAAGGCATCTGTTCTTCCCCCGGGAGGTATTGCCACGCTGTAATCGGCAAGCTTAGGAACATATTTTTCCAGTTTTTTATAAATTCTTTTCAATGCATGCATAAATGCATCGTATTGGCCATCACCTGATGCTGTTTCCTGGTATATTTTGCCTTTTACATCCAACTTAAGTGTTGCTACCGAACGTAAACCATTAGCAGCCGAAAGTGAAAAATTTACTACATTAATCTTATTATCTATTAATTCACTGTTCAATGCATCCGATACTATGTATGGCAAATCATCCGTTGTAATGTTTTCCTTTTTATCTCCCAGTTCAATTACTTTTTGGGTAACAAGCTTTATTTCCTCTGTGCTTAACTCAATACCCAATTCCTGCAGGTTTTTTATAATATTGGCTTTCCCGGCAGTTTTTCCCAGGGCATATTTACGTGTTCGTCCGAAACGTTCCGGTAACAATTTATTAAAATAGAGGTTATCCTTACTGTCACCATCTGCATGTACACCACAGGTTTGAGTAAAAACATTATCCCCTATAATTGGCCTGTTGCTTGGAATACGTATTCCTGAAAATGTTTCAACCAATTTGCTGGCCAGGTATATCTTGTTTTCATTGACGTTTGTCTTTAACTTAAAGTGATCAAGCACAACACCAACAACACTTGATAACGGCACATTTCCGGCCCTCTCACCCAAACCGTTTATAGTAGTGTGTACAGCCCTTATACCAGCTTTTAATGCAGAAAAAACATTGGCCGTGGCCAGATCATAATCGTTGTGCGCATGAAAGTCGAAATGTACCCCCGGGTATTTCTCAACCATTATCTTACAATATTCGAACGTTTCATCAGGACTAAGAATCCCGAGTGTATCCGGTAACATAAATCTTTTTACCGGCTCATCCTTCAGGTTGTCCATTAAATAGAAAACATAATCCCTCGAATCACGCATTCCGTCTGACCAGGTTTCAAGGTAAAGGTTTACATCAATACCTTTTTGGTATGCATAAGCAATGGATTTTTTAACATCTGCAACATGTTGTTCCGGGGTTTTACGTAGCTGGCCTTCAACATGTTTTAATGAGCCCTTTGACAGTAAATTGGCAACTTTCACACCGGCATCTTTTGTCCAGTCGAGTGAAGCTGTACCGTCAATAAAACACAATACTTCAACCTTATCAAGGTAGCCATCATTTTTTGCCCACTCAACAATTTTTTTAACACCTTCCAATTCTCCCTCTGAAACCCTTGCAGAGGCAACTTCTATTCTGTCTACCCTGAGTTCTTCAAGCAATAAACGGGCCATTTTAAGCTTCTCGCTGGCCGTAAACGATACGCCTGATGTTTGTTCACCATCGCGTAACGTTGTATCCATTATTTCCACCCGGTTGTTCATAATTACCCTTTCTATTTACAAGAAACTGTACAAAAAGTTTTTGCGGAGTTTTATGAAAGCTTTGCGATCCTTTAAAAACAATTCTAAATGTTTTTCAGAATTGGTTCACAAAGAAATAGCATGGTTAAACAGCAAAACAATTGCTTAATCCTTTATCAATATTTAACTTTTTGTACAACCTCTTTCCCGTTTAAACAAAAACTTTCCTGGTTTTTTCGTATGCTTCAATTTTATCTTTAATACTTACCAGATAATCGATATCATCGAATCCTTTTTTTAAACATTCTTTTTTATAAGCTGATATTTCAAAACTTTCACTTTCACCGGTGCTCACCAATGTAATTGTTTGGGCTTCCAGGTTAACTTCAATTTTACTGTTTGCATCTTTTTCAGACGCATCAAACAATTTCTGAAGAAATTCCTCGGATACCTGTACCGGTAATAATTTATTATTCAATGCATTGTTCTTAAATATATCTGCAAAAAAGCTTGAAACAACCACCCTGAACCCATAGTCGTAAATAGCCCATGCAGCATGTTCACGGCTGGAACCACTACCAAAATTTTTACCGGCAACCAATACCGGCCCCGAAAATTCTGATTGGTTCAATACGAAAGATGAAATTGGTTGATTGTTTTTATCATATCTCCAGTCCCTGAACAGATTGATATCAAAATCTTTTCTTTCAGTTGCTTTCAAAAAACGGGCTGGTATGATCTGATCAGTATCAACATTATCAATAGGAAGCGGTACATACGTAGAAACAATCGTTTTAAATTGTTCCGCGTTCATATCGTAAGCTTTTCCTTGTTTGTTTTCTGATGTATTTAATTGTTGTTCCATCATTTTACCTCCTGTTATAAAAATTCTCGTGGATCTGTTATTTTACCTGTTACCGCTGCTGCTGCTGCTGTAATGGGACTTGCTAAAAATGTACGTGCACCAGGACCCTGACGGCCTTCAAAATTACGGTTTGAAGTAGATACAGAATACATTTTTTCAGGTATTTTATCGTCGTTCATTGCTAAACATGCTGAACATCCCGGCTGGCGCAATTCAAAACCTGCTTCTTCAAGGACTTTATCCAATCCTTCTTCTTTTGCTTGTTTTTCAACTTGTTTTGACCCGGGAACTATCCAGGCAACCACATTATCTGCTTTTTTCTTACCTTTTACAAAACTTGTAAATGAGCGTAAATCTTCAATCCTACCGTTGGTGCAGCTACCTACAAAAACATAATCAATTTTTCGTCCAACCATTTTTGTACCTCCCTGCACATCCATATATTGCAACGCTTTCTCAAAAGAAACTTTATCTTTTGAAGACAGTTCTTTCCCATCAGGGATATTCTGTGTTATACCAATTCCCATTCCGGGGTTGGTACCATATGTAATTTGTGGTTCAATGTCGGTGGCATCAAATTCCAGTTCCCTGTCAAAAACAGCGTCATCATCCGATTTTAGTGTTTTCCAATAGGCAACTGCCTCATCCCACTTTTCTCCTTTGGGCGCAAACTCACGTCCTTTTATATATTCAAATGTAGTTTCATCAGGGGCGATCAAACCACCACGCGATCCGCATTCTATGCTCATATTACAAACTGTCATTCTTCCTTCCATAGAAAGGTTTGTAAAAGCAGATCCCACATATTCAATAAAATAGCCGGTACCGCCGGAAGCTGATATTTGTGATATGATATAAAGGATTATGTCTTTAGCAGTGACCCCTTTCTTCAACTTCCCGTCTATTTTTATTCGCAAGGTTTTTGGTCTGGGCTGCATAATACACTGGGTAGCTAATGTCATTTCAACTTCACTTGTCCCTATTCCAAAAGCAATTGCCCCAAAGGCACCGTGTGTAGCGGTATGGCTATCGCCACATACGATTGTCATACCCGGTTGGGTAATCCCTAATTCGGGCCCAACAACATGCACAACACCTTGGTAAGGGTGGTTTAACCCATATAACGTAATTCCGTGTTTTTGAGTGTTTTGTGTAAGTTTATCAACCTGCATGGCTGATAACTTATCTTTTATTGGTAAATCCTGATTAATAGTTGGCACATTATGATCAGGGGTAGCAACGGTGTTTTCCGGACGGAAAACGTTTAATCCCCTGCGGTCAAGGCCAACAAAAGCAACCGGACTGGTAACTTCGTGTATTAAATGTTTATCTATATACAACACATCCGGCCCTTCTTTTATTTGGTGCACTACGTGAGCATCCCAGATCTTGTCAAATAAAGTCTTTCCCACTTTTATTTTATTTTTTAGTTAAACAATTTTATTTATCGCATCCAACAATGCTTCCACTGAAGCTGTGATAACATCTGTATTTCCAGAGAAACCGCTATAGGTTTTCCCTTGTTTCTCGATCTGAACATGTACCTTCCCCAAATCATCAATTCCCCTGGTTACGGCTTGTACCAAATATTCTTCCAGTTTAAATTCATGGTGTACCAATTCTTTAACAGCGCGGAAAGAACAATCAACCGGACCATTACCTGCTGCAGTATGGGTATGTTCTTCACCATTTATTTCCAATGTAACCGTGGCCATTGGAATAGCGCTTTTACCGCACAACACCTGCAAATGTTTCAGGTTTACTTTCTTGTCAGAAGGTTTTGATGTACTACCAGCCAATACCAACAAATCATCCGAAGTAATGTTCTTCTTTTTATCTGCCAGTTCTAAAAATTTCTCATAGATATCGGTTAATTGTTCGCCCTCAAATTTGTATCCAACCAGCGATAAATGGTGTTTCAATGCTGCCTTACCACTGCGGGCAGTTAAGATGATTGAAGATTCATCAATACCCACATCAACCGGGTCGATAATTTCATAATTTTCCCGGTGTTTTAACACACCATCCTGATGGATCCCGGATGAATGAGCAAATGCATTTCTTCCAACTATTGCTTTATTGGGTTGCACAGGCATATTCATTAAACTGGAAACCATCCGGCTTGTTTTATAAATATTTTTTGTATTTATTCCGGTTGTTATCCCCAAATGAGACCGGCTTTTCATAATCATGGCCACTTCTTCCAACGAAGTATTTCCGGCCCTTTCACCAATACCGTTTATAGTTACCTCTACCTGACGGGCACCATTAATTACCCCTGATACTGAGTTGGCTGTTGCCATACCTAAATCGTTATGACAATGGGTAGATAAAATAGCTTTATCTACATTTTTTACGTTATCTTTCAGGTATTTAATTTTAGCGCCATATTCTTCGGGCAAACAATATCCCGTGGTATCCGGTATATTTATAACTGTAGCACCCGCTTCAATAACCGCTTCTACTACCCTGGCTAAATAAGCATTATCACTTCTGCCGGCATCTTCGGCATAAAATTCAACATCTTCCACAAAACGTTTGGCATATTTAACAGCGGCCTTGGCCCTTTCAATTATCTCTTCGTGCGTTGAATTAAATTTGTATTTGATGTGATAATCAGACGTTCCTATTCCTGTATGTATTCTTTTACGTTTTGCATATTTGAGTGAATCGGCAGCAACTTCAATATCCTTTTCAACTGCACGGGTAAGGGCACAAATTACCGGCTCGCTCACCGCTTTTGATATTTCTTCAACTGATTTGAAATCACCTGGACTGGATATTGGAAAACCAGCCTCGATAACATCTACACCAAGGGCTTCCAAAGCTTTTGCAACTTCGATCTTTTCTGTGGTGTTCAACTGGCATCCTGGTACCTGCTCACCATCCCTTAACGTAGTGTCAAAAATGTACAACTTGTCACTCATGGTTTTTTAATTATTAAAATTCAACATGTATAAAAAGCAAAAGCCATTCTCAATTTTGTGAGAATGGCCTCTGTTATTCTATTTTATTTATTTACATACCACTCTCACCTTGACATTCCTAGAATACCTAGTAAGAGAATAATAATATTGTTGGTATGTATTCCTTTATTCATTTTTCTTTAAAACTTTCGCAAATATAGATATTTAATTCTTATTACAAAACAATTGGGTTAAAAAAAGGTTCATTAATAAAATATTCTCTCAAGAATCCAATTTAGTAATTAATTTTGCCTTGTATATAACTTCCCATTCGTTTAAAAATATATTAAGCGCCCGATTTTAATCATCTCCTTTTGTTAAACGATTAAGGATCAAATCTCTCTATAGCTTGTTCCTATTCATCTGAGAAGGTTTCATTGTTATATTGTATTGAAACCAGGCTATCCAAAACATATTCAGGAATAAATACATCACATTCTATGCTTTTCACCATCAAATTATCTATCCAAAGAGAATCAGAATATTGCCTGGCCCCTTTCGATACTAAAGAAATGGTATTGCTGTCGTTTTTTACTTCAAATGCTATCTTATTAAACACCCAATCATTTTTATACGTACATGGCCTTATCGGATCAAAATATTTTGTAGATACTACCTTTCCATTTTCATTTTTTTCAACAAGGCGCATAGTGTTAAAGCTTTGATCATACAAATGATTGTAATACCAAAAACTTATTTCGTACTGTTCTCCTGAAGTAAAATCGCCTGGTTCAGACTGAAACAATTTGGTATATTCCTGTTTCTCAAATTGAAACGAACCTTTTCCTTCAAAAACCCTGTTTGTTCTATAATTTTCAAATCGATTAAAATAGAAATAATTTGTGGTATCAGTTAAATAAATATCCTTGCCAACCAAGAAACCTTTATTCTTTGCGTTTTCAAAATCATTGAAAATCGATGTTCTATCAAATTTAAAAACAGAATCGAGAGCTAATTCTGACAAAATAAATTCATCGTTTTTAAAAATTATTTTACTCTTGTTCAACATATTCTTTTCATACGTTGAAATTTCATCTTTTGAATATGTTATTAAAATTGGTTTATCGGTAGATAAGTCCTTCTGTATAGGCTTAGTATAATATGCCGGGGCAAAGATTTGTAAAATATTCCTGGCTTCAGACTGAGAAGGCCTGGAGAGTAAAGCAAAAAACTGTGGCAATCCTGAAAAATATGACAATTGCATGGATAGATTAATGGACTTATCTGTTGGTTTAAAATTGTGTGCTGTTATATATCCATGATGAAATGGAATACACAATATGGCTTGATACTTATTAAAATCAATATGTTGAAGATCAGACATACATTGTTTTTCGCTTTCTTTGTTAAACAGATTATAATTTTTTGATGTCAAATCCCCCAAAAACAGATGATATCCCAACGCTTCAGATAATATAAAAACAGATATAACAATTGTTAAGACCAGCGTTTTCTTACTGCTAAGAAATTGATTTAAAACTATAAAGGAAAACACGGTAACCACAAAATAAAAAACCCAGGCAAACCTGCCAATTCCTACCAGTTGAGTAATCTGGGGTATAAATTTGAGAAAAAAATCAGGTGCAAAACGCAATGGAATGGCCATTGAATACAATAAGATTAAGAAGGAAGCAATCAGAAATATGGAAGTTTCAATTGTAAATATCTTATTTAACGTTGTATTGGTTTTTCTATAAACGGACCTGAGAATGAAAAAAAACAAAAATAATAATGTTAAATTTGAGGTGATCCCAATATAATTGCCCATCATGCCCCACTGTATTTCTTTCTGTTTTTCCATATTAAAAAAAAGACCATACAATGGTTTTGTCCAAGCATGATTGGGTAAAAAAACATTGAAAAAAGATGCCCGGTGGTCCATACTAAATGGTAATTGTACCCTTCCTTCTTTTGTATCAAATACCTTCATTAATATAAATACCAACAGTACAGGTAAGATCACTTGTATAAAAAAAGAAAATGCCCATTTTAGTAAAGAAATTTTTTTCCTTTTAAAAATGTAAACAGTGCCAACTACAATTAAATTTAAAGCAGTTAAAATAAAACCCAGATACGTATGCATAAAAAACCAGAAGAAAGTATTAAATGATAGCAGCCACCAGATAATTCTTTTGTCTGGATTATTTATAAATTTTAATAAAAGATACCAACCAATTGGTATAAAACAAACATATGAGAGGCCATAATGGCCAAGCTGCCATAATAAGGGTTGCGAACATAAAAAGGCAATAGCCACAGAAGGCGCAATTGCATTAATTCCTTTGATAGCGTAAAAATCGAATATAAGAAACAAAAAAGCTGCTGCCACTACGATTGAAAACAGCATTAATATATTCATTATACCAATTGAAAATGGCGAAACGTCAATAATATATTTTGAAACAAGTTTTAAAGGGATACTTATTGCAGGTTGAAAGTCAACAAACTGAAAATATTCTCCATACGGATAATGCATACCATTAAAATAAAAATACGAGGAATCGTGTTTTATGTGATATGCATAATTATAATAATTTTTCACGCCATCGGCCTTGGTACTGAACAAGTACTGGTTCGCATGAAAAACAATGTGGGGGTAAAACAGGGTTAAAAGGAAGGAGGAAATAATTATGGTACCAATCAGGTTCTTTGTCTTCTGTTTGATCATTACAATGATGTTGAACTTCAAAAATAGTAAAGATTAACGTATTGCAATACGCAAATAGTAGTTAAGTGTAGGATATTATTTATTCTAAACACTCAAGAAGGCAAAGTTTTTATCTATATTGAAATTTATAGAAGGTTTTTATTGCATGCAAGAAGCTAATTTTTAGCAAAAAATGCTTAAAAAAATAGAAGTATAAAATTCAAACAGATATTTAACCATAAAATATACTTATCCTTTTATTATTCCTCCATGGCGGCCATTAATTCATCTGTCATCTCAAGGTTATGATACACATTTTGTACATCATCAAGGTCTTCAAAATCTTCTATCATTTTGAGTATTTTTTGCGAATCCTCAACACTTAAGGTTTTGGTATCATTGGGTACACGTTGTAAAGATGCATTTTCAGGCTGTATACCCATTTCATCCAATTTTTTCTGTACACTTCCAAAATCTTCCATGGCTGTTGTGATAATAAACATATCGTCAGCAACTTCAAACTCCTCAACACCGGCATCTATTATTTCCAGTTGAAATTCATCAGGATCAAGATCGCCTTTGGGCACATTTATTACCCCCTTTCTGTCGAACAGGAAACTTAAAGAACCATTCGTTCCAAGGTTGCCCCCTCTTTTATTAAATACCGAACGGACCATGCCCACTGTACGGGTATTATTATCGGTTAAACATTCAACAAAAATAGCTATGCCATTTGGCCCGTAACCTTCAAAGGTCGATTCAGCCAGGTTTGCCCCATCATTGTCTGCCTTATTTATAGCCCTTTCCATATTGTCTTTAGGCATATTGGCACCTTTGGCATTATTCATAGCCAATCGTAAACGTGGATTTGCTTCCGGGTCAGCCCCCCCCTCTTTTACTGCAATTTGAATCTCTTTAACTATGCGTGAGAATATCTTACCACGTTTGGCATCTAAGGCCCCCTTTTTACGTTTTATGGTTGACCACTTACTATGACCTGACATAACTTTATTATTTAATTTTTTCCAAAATTTTAAAAATGCGCATAAAATTAAAAAATAGATTGAAATTTTAAAAAGGGTTTAAAGAATATATTAAACCAATTTATATACCTTCCCCGGCAAACTCTTAACCACCCCCGAAAATTCAAGGTTCAGTAATAACGCAGATACCTTGCTCACCGGCAATTTTGTTTGCAAATAAAGATGATCAAATGGCATTTCTCCTGTTTCTTTTAAAACATCAACAATACGCTGTTCATCCGGGTTGAGGCTACTGAACAGTTGAAATTGAACTGGTTTCTCGTTTTCCTGTTTTTTATCCCACCCCATAATATATTCAATATCTTCAACAGATTCAATCAAAGCAGCTTTGTTAGATTTAATCAGCTTATTACAACCGGCTGAATAATTATTCCCAACATTGCCTGGTAATGCAAAAACATCACGATTATACGAGTTTGCCAGATCAGCAGTGATAAGCGCTCCACCTTTTATACCAGATTCAATAACTATTGTTGCATCGGCCATACCGGCCACAATTCTGTTTCTTCGAACGAAAAAGGCAGGTTCAGGTTTCTCATTATATCTAAACTCTGTAAGCAAACACCCCTGATCAGTAATTTTTCCGGCAATAGGTCTATGTAAAGAAGGGTACAAAAAATTATACCCATGAGCTAAAACGGCTACCGTTTCCAAACCTTCTTTCAACGCTGCTTTATGAGAACAAATATCAATACCATAAGCTAACCCACTAACAATTATCACATCATGTCCGCGTGATTTCAAGTCCTGAATTATTTTTTCACAAGCCTCACGTCCATAAGCTGTAGCATTGCGGGTGCCAACTAAACTAAGTATTTTGGTCTTGTTTAAGTTACATTGTCCTTTTTGGTATAGAATTACAGGAGCATCGCCACATTGTTTTAATCTTTCGGGATAATCTTTATCCAGATAAAATAAGGCCTTGATATTGCCCTTTTCAATGAACTCAATTTCTTCTTCAGCTTTATCCAGTATCTTATTTTTTACAATGGTCTTCGCTAAAACAGGCCCAATACCGGGAATTTTTTCAAGATTTTTCTTTTTTTCTTCAAATATGGCCTCAATACTTCCGGTATATGCAACAATTTTTTTCGCTGTAACATCCCCAATTTTGGGCAACAGGCTTAATCCTATTTTGAATTTTAATTTTTGATCTGACAAAAGGTTATCGATTTTTTTGGAAAAATAGAGCAATTTTTTATTTCTGCCAAACATTAATTTAGCTTTGATATCGATTGAAAAAAAGACATTTTTTCTATTTTATTTTACCAAATATTATCTTAATTCATTCTATTATTTATGCTTTTGCAAATCGTATTTCAATTTAAAATTAATTCATTCTGCCATTTTATCATTCACGATAAAATCTTTATCTTTGTAGCTATTTAGAATTAGTCTAGATAAGATTAAACAATGTATTGATATTGTTGTTCTAGATGGTAAATGATAGTGACTAATGTTAGTCGAAAATAAAATGGCGCATACCTAATTGAATGAAGTAGTAGTTGCTTCTCTGTGAAATATGATGCGTCAGTAGGAGGATTATGATATGGCAAATGAACAAGATCAAATTTTAACGGAATTTACGAACTCGGAATATAAATACGGATTTACTACAGATGTTGAAACAGAATTTATTCCAAAAGGGCTAAATGAGGATATTATCCGTATGATCTCTGCAAAAAAAAATGAACCTGAATTTATGCTTGATTTCAGGTTAAAAGCATTCCGGCAATGGCAAAAAATGAAAATGCCAACCTGGCCTTATTTGAAACTACCGGAGATTGATTTTCAAGATATTATATATTATGCTGCCCCAGGTAAAAAGAAAAAACTGGAAAGTTTGGATGAAGTGGATCCTGAGCTACTTAAAACATTTGAGCGTTTAGGAATTCCTCTGAATGAACAGAAGGCTTTAGCTGGTGTTGCTGTAGATGCGGTAATGGACAGTGTTTCAGTAGCAACTACGTTTAAAGAAACATTGGCAGAACAGGGCATTATATTCTGTAGTTTTTCAGAAGCCGTGCAAAACTACCCCGACCTGGTAAAAAAATACATGGGCAGTGTTGTACCCTACACGGATAATTTTTTTGCAGCATTGAACTCGGCTGTTTTTAGTGATGGTTCATTCTGTTACATTCCAAAA
>JBNLCS010000647.1:0-3909 GCA_050303935.1 Bacteroidales bacterium | reverse complement strand
AAGGGCCTTTTACCTTTCCTGTGCCCATACATCGGGGGCATTTAGCATGAACCTTATAGGTTTCAGATTTTTTAGATTTGTCCTTTAAATTTTCAGGGAGTTCTTTTTCAAGCCTTATAACAAATCCCTCACCATCACATTGTGGGCATGTTACATATTTTCTGGCTAATGCTGGTTTCATATTAAGGGGGGTATTGTTTCCTATAAATTTACACAATTCTGAAATAGAAAACAAACTTTAAGGCAATACTACAAAATTTTAACATAGTATATTCCAATACATTTCATCACTACGGGTAATAGATCTAACGGAATTATCTATAAATGTATAATTGATGAACCTACAAACATCAATCTCAATAAATATTCACATCCAATGGTCATTAACAAGTAATATTCTTAGAGACTGTTTAAAATTCGTTTTTGGAACCTTTAGCTCGACGAAGTCACATATGGGACAAAAAGACACACCTGTCTACCGACATAGGCAGGTGAAAAAACTGAAGGATGAAATTTAAACAGTCTCTTAATTTATAGGGTCAAATTAAATTTTCTATGAACCGAATTACGGCTTAAAATGTTAATTACGCATTGTTTCCAAATTTACTATTGCAATTTTGGGGAATCAATAAAAACATTATAACTTACACGTGAACAAACAAATGACGAACTAAACCTTACATCAAATGAACAATACTGCTCAAAGGGGGGATTTTGTTTCTCCCAGAAAGAAAGCCAGTCCGCATATCTTGGAAGGCAATGATTCTAACTTTTTCTTAAAGCTCCTGGATATTTTAAATGTGCTTAAACATTTAATTTTTCCGGTAATTATGGTAATACTGGGCTTTGTGGCGTTTTGCCTTGTTGCCCCTGGTAAAGATATGATGCGTATCCTGGGAAGCGATTTGAGTTTTATTTGGCAATTACCTGCCTCGCTTTTTACAATATGGTGGTCTACAACTTTATGGTATGGAAGCAGGGTGCTATTGCACCATAGTCAAATTGAATACATCGATCAGTCTTTTAGTGAAAAAGTTCAGGCATGGGCACCCCGGATTATTGGAATGTTTGCATTTTTAGATGTGCTTGTTGGAATTCTAATTGCCAGTGATAAAATTCCGTGGCTTATTACAATTGTTTATATTTTACTTGGGGCAATTACCCTTATTTTTCTGATATACAGAAGAAAATGGTTTAGCAAATATTTCAAAATCGAAGGCTTTAATCCTGCACCGGTTAAATTTAATCTAAAAACTTTTTATAAAGACTGGCCCTATATTACATTTTCAATCCTGTTGTTTTTTACTTTTTTTGTATTGATCCTGATATCTCCTGTAGGTTTTTCCAGGTGGTTAAACCCTATCGGAATTATTTTAACGGCTTTTGCCGGCTGGTCAATGCTGGGGTTGTGCGTAAAGGTAATTGACAAAGTGGTTTACTTTCCCGTATTAACAACAATATTTTTACTTTCAATTTTATTTGGACGAATTAATTTCAATAATAGTATACCAAAAGGGCAAAAAGATAATAATGTTACTATACAACAATACTTTGATCAATGGTATCTGAATAAATCTGTTGATACAACAAAACCTTTTCCTGTTTTTATTGTCACTGCAGAGGGGGGGGCTAGCAGGAGTGCTTATTGGACCGGTGATATCCTTACCAAGTTACAAGAGCGTAATGTTGAATTTTATAACCACACGTTTGCTTTAACATCTGTTTCCGGGGGATCGTTAGGGGTATCAAGCTTTTTTGTTTTGATGGAGAATAAAAAAAACAAAAATGATTCAACTGGCCTGAATAAAGAAGCCCGTGACTTATTGAAAAAGGACTTTTTATCCCCGGTTTCAGCAGGCATGTTATATCCCAACCTGCTGCAGCAATTTTTACCATTCAAATGGAAATATGCAAATCGTGCCGGATTTCTTGAGAAAGGATGGGTTTCTGCCTGGAAAGAAGTTTCAGGGCTGGATTTTTCTCAGCCTTTTGTAAATTATTGGAATATTGAAGATGCCATGTCACCGCTATTGTTTTTAAATACAACACATGTAGAGTCGGGCAAAAGGGCCGTGATAAGCTATGCTGAATTTAACGATACGTTAAGCGATTTATTTGATTTAATGCATAATTCAAAGGTTGATGCTGGCTTTACTCTTCAAAAAGCTGTCTCATCATCTGCAGCATTTCCATATATTTCACCAAGCGCCCGTGTTCAATCACAAAATAAAATTTGGGGAAATATAGTTGATGGCGGATATTATGAAAACTCAAGTGTATACACGGCCATTGATATCTACAATAATATGAAGAACAGTAAATATTATAAATATATTGATGTATATTTTGTAGTTATCAGGGCATTCCCGGATGGTGATGTGTTTCCGCCCTCTTTGTTTTTAAATGAAGCCACTGATCCGTTGAAAGCTATTTTTAATACCCGTGGGGCAAGAAGCCCGCATAGTAATAAGTTGCTTGAAACACTGGTGGGAAGTGAAAAAGTATTTAAAATTCAATTAAACCAAGATGTTGCCGTAAGCTGGTACATCTCAGAAGAGGGGATTAATAAAATGAACAATGCCCTGAATACTCCATTGAACAAACAGGCCATGGACAAAATTATTAAAACACTTGAACCATGAAAAAATTCATTGCTACTGCCGACGATTTTGGCCCACATCCTTATATAAACCAGGGTATTAAGAATGCAGTATTTAGTAAAAATGTGAACACCGTTTCATGTATGGTTACTTTTGATCAGAGCGAAAATAATATCAGGGATTTTATGAAAGAATGTAAGGAAAAAAATATAGAACCCGGATTTGGCCTTCATGTTTCTTTAACAGCTGGTTCTCCTGTTTTAAAAGACAAAGCACAAACCCTTACAACTGACGGAAAAAAATTTATGCCAATAAATTTTTACGATTATGATAAAACCAATCCCGGTGAAGTTTTTAATGAAGTTGAAGCGCAAATTGTAAAACTTAAAAAAATTGGAGATGAAGAAGGTTTTCGGTTGGACCATCTTACCTGCCATCATGGGATTATGGGATTGTTCCCAGATTACTTAAAAACGTATTTTCAGTTAGCCATAAAATATAAAGTACCTATTAGGAACCCTATATTAATTAGCAGGTTGCGAAGATGGGGATTTTTATCATCGGGGATGAAAAGGGAAGGGCTTTACCGGGGTATACAAATTCTGAAAAATGAAGGAAGCAACCAGGTAGCTATAAACCTGCTTACCATGTCGGTTAAAAACTTACAGGAACAAATGGATAAATTTACGGGTGGTGAAATTAAACATCCTGCTTACTTCATTGACACTTTTTACAAAAAAGCTAATGAACGCAGGTTGCGAAAAATATTAAAATTCCTTCCGCAAAATACGAATGAATTGGTTGTACATCTTGGTTATGGTTACTTTGAAGATAATGATGTGGAGAGGGCAAAATATAATGGAATAAATTTTGATTATTTTAAGACCCGAAAACAGGAACTTGATTCCATACAACATGTTAACATCAATAAATATGTTACTTCACGCAAAGATTATGAGTGGATAGGATTTAGGGGATGTTAAAGAAAGGCTATTCTAAAAATTCTTTTAATTTGCTGAAAAAGAAATATCAGATATTAAAATAGCCATTTTATATATCTTTTTTTTTTTATATTTTGCAGCCTCATTACTACTGCTATTAGAAAAACCGAAGTATCGGGATTTTATTGAGAGGAAAGAAAAAAATGACTACTAACTGGAAAATTGTCTTTGGACGAAAAATCAGTAAAGCGCAATGCAAAGATGCCGGGATGGCTTTAACCCTACTATTCTTGTTAATTGGGTTATATTTCAAATTAGACTGGTGCTTTAAAGTTTCTTTAATTTCCCTTATATTGAATATGGTTTGG
>JBNLCS010000646.1:0-4492 GCA_050303935.1 Bacteroidales bacterium | reverse complement strand
CAATCACTAAATAAAGTGCTGCATTGTTCTACAGGAAAACTGTACCAACTTCCAGCCAAATAGACTTTCTAAAAATTTATTCTAATTTTTAATCGATCTTTTCATCTCCTGCCTAATTTATGTATAAGGTAGGCTGGGGTAAACCTGACATGGTTTAAATAGTTGTGTCAGTTTTAATTATTTGTATATTAGGTTTATACAAAAAAAACCTTGATGCGATAAAAAAGGTAAGATTATTGTACATTTAATTACAAAAAAATTCAGATGGATTATAAAGAACTGAAGAAGTTATACAGCGATACTATAAGATCTATTACAGAACATAAATTGCATAATGCTTTTCTTTTGTTACAAAAAATGGTCTCGAAAAGTGGGAAATCGGACTTTCAGAACCGCTATGATAATCAATATTCTACATACCAGAATATGTTAAAGTATTCCTTTGAATACCAGGATGACCCTGAAAAAGTAAATGTGTATAACAGGTTACTAAGGTCGCTCCTGATGTTATCCGATGAGGTAAAAGAAGATATCAGCTATAATTATCGGATGAAACAATATTACCAGCAAAAAGACCTTATCAGACAATACTATAACATTGATGAAAATGAATCATCGCAGTTGGTAGATTTGCTTACATTTGAAAAAGAAATTGAAGATATATTGAAGGACTCAAAAGTTACGAAAGAAGGGAGTGATGATATAGAAAATAACAAAACCAGGATAGAAAACCTTTTTAGGTTTTTATGGTTGTCTGATAAATATCATAATACTGAGCTGGAGCTCGTATCAAAAATAATTGAAAATCCTGGCTTGCCATGGTATAACAAATCCTTAGTGGTTACTGCTGTAACCTTATCTTTACTTAGGTATTTTGATGAGAACAAGTTTATTGTGCTATTTAATGCGATTGAAAAAAATGAAGAACAGGTTTGGCAAAGGGCATTTATAGGATTAATATTTGCAATTATGTTTTATGATAACAGGTTAAGTTTTTATCCTGAAATGCAAAACAGGCTTAAACTAATGCAGGAAAATGATTCGTTTAAGCGAAACCTTGAAATGTTTGCCATTCAATTTACCTGGCAAAAAGAATCGGAAAAAATTGCTAAGCGGATCAATGAAGAACTTATGCCTGATATGCTTAAGATGAAATCAATTATAGAAGAAAAATTAGATTTGGACAATATTGTTTCACCGGAAGGATTGCGGGAAAAAAACCCTGATTGGGAGGATTATTTTAAAGATTCACCGGGTATATACAAGAAGATAGAGGAAATACAAAATTTACAAACAGAAGGTGCCGATATATTTATGGGGGCATTTTCAATGCTTAAGCAATTTCCATTTTTCAATGAAATTTCCAATTGGTTTGTTCCCTTTCATGAAGAAAACGCTACAGTTAAGGAGATTTCAAATGAGTTAAAAGATATACAAGGTTTTAACGGTATTGTGAAAGGTTTGTTGGGTACTTATTTCTTATGCAATTCTGATAAGTATTCATTTTGTTATAACATGAAATTTGTATTAAAAACGCAAAATCCCGGAATGATGGACATGTTTAAACAAGAATTGGATGCAATGAACGAGGTAGGCGAAGATGGTGAAAAAATAAATGTTAATGTTAAGAATAAATCAATATTTACCCAGTATTTACAGGATTTGTACAGGTTTTACAAGCTTTACCCGGGAAAACATGAATTTGAAGATGTTTTTGGCTTAAATACGTCTATTCATGAAACATCTTTTATGAAACAATTTAATGATGAAACAAAAATTGTTCATAAGCTTGCCGAGTTTTATTTTAACCAGGATTATTATGACCGGGCCTTGGAGATTTTTCTTCAATTACAAAAGGTAGAGCAAACGAATGATTTGCTGGAGAAAATTGCATATTGTTACCAACACTTAGGTAAACTTGATGAAGCAATTTCATACTATGAAAAAGCATTGTTGATTGATAAAAATCAAAAATGGAAATATCATCAACTGGCGTATTGTTATAGAAAGAATACGAATTATAAGGGAGCATTAAAATATTATCAAATGCTTGAAAAAGAAGATGAAGAAGATTTGATTTTGCAAGCAGATATCGGACACGTGTACTTGTGCATGGAAGATTATGAAAATGCTCTAAAGTATTATTTTAAGGTAGAATATCTTGCACCGGATAATGTTAAGGTACGTCGTCCATTAGCATGGTGTTCATTTTTAACAGGCAAATTAGATGCAGCTAAAAAATACTTTGAAAAAATTATAAATGCAGGCCCCAATAAGAATGATTTACTTAACCTTGGTCATGTATTATGGAGTTCAGGAGATAAGAAAGGGGCCATAGCGAATTATAAAAATGCCTATAGTATGTCAGGAAAAGATAGTAAATGGTTTGAACGGGTGATGTTTGAGGATGCACACCATCTTGAGAAAAATGGAATAGAAAAACTGGATATATTTCTAATGGTAGACTATGTGAAAATGGGGGAGGGTTTATAGTTAATTTTTCCATGACAAAAGTTCATTATTATTTATCATTATAATATTCTATCCTAAGACGGTATCAGGCTATTACTGTGGCAGCCTGGGCGCATAATTTACGGCTAATATCCTGTATAGGTTACTACGAAAGCATCGAAAATATTATTGCCAGATAAAAAAATATACGATTCTGGTCAGAAATTTTCTGGATTCGAAATGTCAATTAGATCTACCAATGACATTTTTGGGTTTATAATTTACTATATACTTATGAAACGGTTAGCATAGCTAATAGTTATCGTTAAACCAAATACATTTTTGGTTTTTGATAAATAATTGCATGTTCGTTTATTGTGCATGCGTTAGGTAAATGAAAAAATCCATGGATAAAATTTATTATATATATTATTTATATTCAAATAAATAATATACTTTACTTTAAGTTAAATAATTTTAAATTGCTAAAAAGTATGTGGAAAATTTTTTATTGTGTAAAATAAATTATATTATTGTATCGTTATTATATGAAAATAAAATATACATGTGTATATTGAATTGGAGATTGTAATTATTCTTTTTTTCATTTAGATACTAATTATATTTCCTTATTTATTACAAAATGTACAATATATATTTGAAAATTATATAACGAATAAATAATAATATCAAATCGTAATGAAAACATTAAAAGTTCTATTATTAACAGGTTTCCTGCTTACCTTTTTGAATGTTAATTCACAAATAAAAGTTGATGCCAATGGTAAAGTCGGTATAGGGGAAGATTCTCCAGAAGCCAAGGTTGAAATAAAAAGTTCCGGTACTATTGGGGCTAAATGGAACCCTGCAGGCAGTTATTTAAAAGTTACAGATGGAAATACATCCTTAATAGCCGACGGAAATGAATTACATGCAAGTAGCGATTTACACTTGGGTGCTTTGAATAATATATATTTAAGACATTTAACTTCTTCAGGATCAACCATAACTATGCATTTAAGTACTGGTGGAAATGTTGGGGTTGGTATAACCCCTTCTTATAAGTTACATGTTGCCGGTGATATTTATGCTAATGGCGGCCAACTGAAGGTATCTGGCACCAACGGTTTGTATTTTCAGTCATATGGTGGTGGGTTTCATATGCAGGATGCCACATGGATACGGACTTCGGGGAACAAAAGTTTTTACCATAATACGGGAACCATGCGCACCGACGGAACTTTCGAGGTTGGTTCGGGTGGCAGCCGTTTTTTGATAAACACAAGCGGAAATGTGGGGATAGGCCAAACAAGCCCGACATGTAAACTCGATGTGGAAGGGGTGATTAAGTCCAATGGCGTGGTTGTGACTTCAGATGAGCGTTTTAAAGAAAACATAAAAGACCTGAATGCCCCTGTTTCATCCATAAAAAGGTTACGCCCGGTTGAATATACAATGAAAAAAATGGAAGAAACAGCAATTGAGCTATCACAGGAAGAACTATTGTTGGAAGAAAGTTTAAACCCGGGAGCAAATTCCCCAATGGACTCATTGAGCCTGGCCATGCTGCCAAAAGAAAAGCCAAAAGAACAAGAAAAGGAAAAAACGCCCAATCTTGAGGACGATTACTATGAACGCAACCGCATAGGGTTCCTTGCCCAGGATATGGAGCAAGTATTTCCCGAACTTGTATACACTGATAAAAATGGGTACAAAAGCATTGATTATACTTCGCTTATCCCTGTGCTTGTAAAGGGCATGCAGGAACAGCAGGAAATAATAGAAATACAGCAGCAACAAATGCATCAACAACAAACCCGGATAGAGCAGCAACAGCAACAAATCGAGGAGTTGATAAAAGAGGTAAGGAAATAAAAATAAAACCATAGTTTTGATATTGTCAAATTTAGTTTAATAAGAACAAGAAACATGAAAAAGAACATAGTACTTATATTGCTAACGATCTGTATATATTCATGGGATATATATTCACAGGATGTAAGCCCTTCTCCCGAGGCGATGTCCGAGTTGGACGAGGGGG
>JBNLCS010000645.1:0-1889 GCA_050303935.1 Bacteroidales bacterium | reverse complement strand
TATGGGAATAAGGCATACTTTAATTGCACAAATGAAGAATTAATTAAGGCTTTAAGGGAAGCCGGTCTTGCTTCACTACTTGAAAAATTTGATGATGGTATAGATACCAAAATAAATGTTAGTGGTGAAGGAATCAGTTTGGGACAAAGGCAGATAATTGCATTTATACGTGCGGTTTTACGCAAACCGAAAATTCTTATCCTGGATGAAGCTACGGCAAATATTGATACGGTTACCGAACAAATACTGGAAGATATTTTACATAAATTACCAAAATCTACTACCTTGGTCATTATCGCCCATCGTTTGAATACAATAGAAAATGCCGATGAGATATTTTTTGTGAATTCCAACTCCATAAAATCAGCAGGTTCGTTGCAAGATGCCGTGGATTTATTGCTGCATGATCAGCGCAAAAGTTAATGTATTGTTAAATCAAAAAGAAATAATACTTGGTTTGTAACTTATTCATAAACAAATTGGTATAATTTATTGATAGATTGAAAAGGACCTAAATAAAAACTATGAAAAATTTAAAAAGTTTATCACTGCTAATCACGCTGTTTATAATGTTTTCCTGTGAAAAAGAACAAGAAATAAAGCCTTCGGACCCGGATAAAGCAGAAATAGTTCCTGTTGACCGTTTCAACAGTGATGCTGCTGTTTTAATGGTAAGAAATGATACAAATAATTTACCCGGCCCCAATGAAGCGATTGATTTTGATAACACCCCTGGCATGCTGACCAAAGGATTTGGGCCAAATGGCAAAAAAATAGAATATTATAATTTTGATGTTCAACCACTTGATCCCGCACCCATTTGGTTGTTGTTCAAAGAAGGGTCAGAAACCAAAGTAGAAGGACAACTAACCATACTTGAGCATATACCGGGAGATGATGGTTACAGTGACTTCTGGCAGGTATACAAAGTTACCGTACCAAATGATTATCAAGCCAACACCCTTACCAGTTTTCAAGATGTTCTTAAATCAAAATATCCTGTTGAAGTAACCAACATATTGGTAAACTGCCCTGTTGTTCCAAAAGGGTCAAAAGCTGAGAAACGTTTTAAATCAGAAGAAGACCCAACCATTCAGCGAGGATGGTACAAAGGGAAAATTGTACATTATTTTAGTTTTTTTGAAAAAGATATCACCTTAACATCAGAAAATAAAGTTCCGTTGTCAGATATTTTCGTGTGTTTTAATGTTAACCCCGGAAATGATGGCGGAGGGCCTTCCTCAGGTGCCAAAACTGAGGATAACATGATTGGCGGTCAAACACATGGCATTACAGAAACCATACCAACCGATGAAAGCTATTCCCCATTATGGTCGGTACAGGTTTATAATAATTCCGATTTTGATAATGTAACCAATTTACAATCAGCACAGGGAGCGGACCTGTTACTAGAAGATGCAATGTACGTTAACTGCCCTGTTGTTTGGGTTGAGTAGTTTTTCATTGTTTCTGATAAATAGTTTTCTAAATATCTTTTTTTACCTTTGCCTGCAAAAAATATCATGAATATATATAGAAGACTTGTAACTTTTTTTGCAGCAATAATCATAATTTTTTTTGCAGTAGGGTTCGCCTTACCAAAAGAAATTGAAGTTGAAAAAACAATTAGAATCGATGCCCCGTTGGATAGCATATTCCTAAATGTTAGTGATTTACAAAAATTCTCAGAGTGGATTCCTGCAATAAAAAATGATCCCAATACCAACAAAAACTTTGAAGGTAACCTGGGGGAAGAAGGTTCTGTATTTGAGTGGGAAGGAAATGGTAGTGTTGGGGCAGGTAACATGAAAATTCTTTCGGTTATAAAAAACGAACAGATAAACATAGAACTGAATTACATAAAACCAATGAAAAACAAGCTGATTTTT
>JBNLCS010000644.1:0-6098 GCA_050303935.1 Bacteroidales bacterium | reverse complement strand
CAGGTGGTTGCATTGGAGGCGGTGGACAACCATTGCATCATGGTAATTTTGAGATTTTAATGAAAAGAACAGAAGCAATATTCACAGAAGACAAAAATAAACCATTGCGTAAATCCCATGAAAACCCATATATTAAAAAGCTTTATGACGAATACCTGGGAGAACCTTGTGGTGAGAAATCACACAAGTTACTACATACACATTATTTTGATCGTAGTAAAAAAAGGAATTTCCAGGTATAATTTTTTTAATTTTAGATAAAATATAGAAACAATGTCTGACATTAGAATAGAGTTAAAACCGGAACAAGTAGCCAGAATAAAAGAAATATGCTTTTCTTTTAACAACAACCCGGGTGAATTGATTAATATACTACACAAAACGCAAGGTACGTTTGGATACCTTCCTGCAGAAGTACAGGAAGTAATTGCTGACGAACTAAATATTCCGGTAGCAAAAGTTTTTGGGGTGGTAACGTTTTATTCGTACTTCACCATGAAACCAAAAGGCAAACACCCGATTTCAATATGTACCGGAACTGCCTGTTATGTGCGTGGAGCTGAAAAAGTACTTGATGAACTGAAAAAGAAGCTTAACATTGAAGTTGGTGAAACAACTGCAGATGGTAAATTTTCGATAAGTTGCCTTCGTTGTGTGGGAGCATGCGGATTGGCCCCGGTAGTGATGATAGGGGACAAAACGTATGGCCGGGTTTCCCCGGACGGTGTGGAAGATATTTTAAACGAATATAACGACTAAGAAAAACCACATTGGACGATTAGTAAACACATATTAATACAACAAGTAACAAAGAGGGTGTGGAATATGTAACCAATTTTTCTATGCCCTTTTATTTTTTCTTTTCATTTTCTGTGCCCAAATTGTTCTGAAAATCATTTAAAGCATCCAACAATGATTTTTCCGGTGGGATTATGCTATAATCATTCCAAAAATCAGTACCATATACGTCAACTTGTTCGGTAAAAATTTCACTTCTTTTCACAATTTCGCTGTTTGAAAACCTCTTGTCTTCATCATAATATGATGTAATTACCAATTCACTCTTAACTGTATATTGTGCACCAAACAGTTTATTATCTTGTTTAATATCAAAAACGGTCTCACTACTTATATAATTTAGGCAATACAAACTATCATCATTCAATGTGTAATTTACATTATATCTCCCCCCTTTTACCTTTACTTTCAACCCTAATGGTTTCTTCACAATAAGAAACTTATGGGCATTATGAACACCTGTTTTATTCAATAAAAAATCAACTTTTAAAATAGCCCCGGAAGTGTAATCAAAATACAATTTCCCCTTATAATATGCATAATCTGACTTTCCCTTCCTATCAAATTCCATTACATAAACATGATTATTTTTAGATAAAATTATATCGCTGACCTGATAATTATAATCTGTAAAAAACTCCATATTTAAGAAATCAGACGGATTTTTAATTACATCAAGCTGTAAACTTGTATACAATCCCGCCTGTAATTTTAATAAGACCGTATCATGTTTTTGTTCATCTACAAGCTTCCTGGCTTTAATAATTTTTATCTGATCAGACTGGTGTGTGCCGAAATAAGGCATCTTCCTTCCTTCAACCAGGGCCTCGGCAATTGAAACGTAGTTTTTATTCTTTTTAATTGTCTCCCTGTAAAAGCCCTTGAAACCATATAAATTATCAGGGTAATTCTCAGGTATATTTTCAATAGCTTTTTTAATTAAATTCATCGGATTAACTTTTCGTATAACTACTTCCTGTATTGCAAACAAGTCTTGCTCAAGTTTGATATGATCAAGCGAATCATTAATATAATGCTGGAGTTGTATTTTTTTACTTAAATACCCCATACATGAAATTTGCAGGGTATCATAATCATCATACTTGTCAATGTTAAGGACAAATCTACCATCTGCATTACAAACAGTCCATTTCATCTTGCCCAAAATACCAATTGTTGCATAAGGTATGGCTTTCTCATTCCGTTCGTCAACAATAATACCCTTCACCAATAACTTCTCTGTTTTCTTTCCAACAATTGTTGCTGTCTGTACAACTTTCTGAACCTTACTAATAACCAATTGATTACCAATTATTTTATATTCAAGGCTTTTCCCTGAAAACAAATGGTTCAAAATTTCAAAAGCAGGAGTGTTGGAATAATTTGTTTTCACCTTCTGGTCGGCATCAAACAAATCAGCATTATATGAAAAATATACTCCTAATGAATCCCCCAGAATGTTTAATGTTTCGTAAAGGGTCGTATCAGTTGCTATGGTAATTTTTTGTTCCAGGTTTATATTTGAAGCACAAAGTGTACAGACTAAAAAACATGCTATTATTGCTACAACTATTTTTTTTGAAATATTGCGATAGTATGTTTTATAATTCATGAAGTGAAAATACTAAAAAAATCGTTCCATATCCACTTCTTAAAATTTTAGAAAAACGCTTTTAGTATAATCAACTGTGTGTCCATGCCTTTTTCCAACAAGGTTACCTAATTAATTTTTTATTTAGCTTAGAGATGGCCAATTCTATGGATTCATCCGGCATAATGGTGTTGTACTTCCCCCAAAAATTTGTATCACCAAAGTAATTTATCTGATCAATTAGCACATCTGACATCCCTACTGTCTGACGGTTACGGTACTTCGCAACATTTTCAAAATCCATGTCTGTAACAACCATTTCAAGAATTGTTAAATATTTTGACCTAAACAACTTCTTATTCCATTTACAGTTCATCCTGAGTTCAGTCCTAATATTGTTGAAATACCATTTACCATCAATTTCCCGATAATTAACCAGATAATCGGCACTTTCTATATCAACATCCATATTTATAGGCCTTTTCTTTATATAATCATCTTCAGCATTTTCAATACCTTTCTCGCTCAAGCTAAACTCAATACCAGAAATGGCAAGGTTTGATGCATCCAGAAATATTTTACCTTTATAAAGAGAATATGATACATCTTCTTTTTGATCAAAAGAAATAACGTAGGTTTGTCTATTATCAACTTCAATTACACCTTCATATTTATAATAATAGAAATCCATAAAATCGTCTGAGATAATTGCTGCCGGGTTTTTAACCACATCAAGCAAAAAGCTTGATTTGGGTCCCCCCTTCAACTTGAATAAAATAGTATCCATTCGTTTAACATCCGTACTTTTCCGACCCTTGTATATTTTCACCCGGTCATAATCAAATTTATTTATATACGATGCTTTATAAACGTCCAGTACAGCTTCGGCAACCCCTACATAGTTTTTATTCTGCATGATAATTTCCCTGTAAAAAGCTGTGATCATAAATGGCGCCATACTATAATTTTCAGGAATTTTTCTTTTCGCTATATTTATTAGCTCATATGGATTTTCATTTCGGATAATAACTTCACGTATAGGAACCGGAGACGGTTCGAGCAAAACAACCAAATAATGGTCTTTAATTTCATTCACATCAATAGCATATGCTTTGTAACCTATAAAACTAACCCCAATTTCCCCATTATTAAGTACTAAAGGAACTTTAATTTCAAATTCACCATCAGAATTAGAAATAGTCCCTATATTACTGCCTATTTTATATACACTGGCAAAAACAACAGGTTCATTATTCAAGGCGTTTACCACTTTGCCCCTGTAGGTAACAAATCCTTCGTTCTCATTTTCTTCATTTGCTTTAGTACTGTCCCATAAAACAACGAACATCAACACCACAAAACAAATGATCTTCTTTTTATGTAATGTTCTCATATTCATATATAAAATTTAACATTGTTTTATTTAATAAACAAATTTCCCTATATATAAGATTAATGAATTATATTTTACCCTATGAAATTTTAATTTTTTAACACATACTATGACAAATATCTTACTCTAGTAATCCTATTAAAGGTAATTTTAAATTTTTAATCTTATACATGAGAAAATTAAGCACAAATACCATATTACTGGCAATAGTTGCTTGCTTATTATGGTCATCTGCATTTGCGGGAATTAAGATTGGTTTGCAATACATCCGGCCTTTACAATTTGCGGGAATACGTTTTTTTCTTTCCGGTTTATATATATTACCATTTTGTGGTGGAATTATAAAGTCAATAAAAATTATTCGAAAAAACCTTAAAACGATCCTGCTAATCAGTTTTTTTCAAACATTCTTATTGTATGCTCTTTTTTACACTGGCATTAGCCAGGTACCTGCTAGTATAACTGCTATTGTAATTGGGGGCAGTCCATTATTTATTTCAATTTTAGCTCATTTTATGGTCGATAATGACAAAATGAGCAGAAAGAAAACACTTTCGATTTTACTTGGAATTTCGGGAGTAGTAATAATAGCTATTAGCCGAGGTGAATTTAGCTGGGAAAAAGGACAGGAATTCTGGGGCATAATAATTTTAATATTTGCCAATATTTCCGGTGGTGTGGGGAATGTTCTTGCGGCTAAAAGAAGGCCGGGTATATCCCCGTTAACATTAAATGCGGCCCAATTGGGAATTGGTGGGATATTTCTTTTCATTTTAGCTATTCCAATTGAAGGTATCAGAATTGTTGCTTTTCCCCCTGCTTTTTATATATCCCTGGGTTGGTTAAGTTTTTTATCGGCCGCAGCATTTTCCATATGGTTCGTCCTATTACAGCGACCGGGGGTTAAAGTCTCCGAGTTAAACATATGGAAATTTATCATCCCGGTTTTTGGTGCAATTTTATCCTGGATTATTATACCCGGGGAACACCCCGAAATAATTCCAATTATAGGAATGGTAATTATTTCTGTTTCACTTATATTACTGAACCTTAAAAAAAGTAACCGTTAAAAACCGTTTAAATTTTATTTGGTGTTTTTTTCCAACACAACCATGATCCTGGTTGAAAAAACAAAAGGGACATATGAGAAAATCCTATCCATTAAAAAAAGAAATTTAAAAAGAAAAGAAGGAAGTAATTGGGGTTTACTATATCCACCCGTAAATATGTAAGAAATAGCAGCAAGCCTTTTTCTTTTTACAATGGTAAACCCATTCAACTTTCTTATGTTTTTATTTTTTAAAAAAACCCTGTGGGCATTCCCCTGTGCAGCATAATAAGGTAGGTTTAATAAATTTGTATTTTCCGGGGCTTTCCATTTAATGGGTTTAAAAGCCTTTACAGGTTCATGATGCAAAATACCGTATACTATATGTCCGAGCAAACTAATGTCAGGATCGAAAATTATTATCCTGCCACCCGGTACTAATACCCTAAAAAATTCATCAAAAACATTGCCGGGGTACTCAAGGTGATGAAAGACGTCAAATAGAATAATATTTGATACTTCCTCATCACTAAAACTTAATTTATAAGCATTTTCAACCTGATCAATCCAGGGGTTCTTAAACAAATCAGTACAAATAGCTTCAGGTATAACTGTTTTGAGGTTACCCACGCCAGATCCCAATTCTACTATTTTACCGCTAACATTTTTATTTACCTGTGATTTAATTAACTTGTAAAACCTATCATAAATTTTTTGAAGCATAGGTTTATTTTTCCAATAAACCAGGTTTTGTTGTATTTCGATATTGTGTTGTTCTTCAGGAATTAAACCACTTCCCATTATTTACCTAAATTTAAATTTAAAAGCTGCGAAAAAACTCATTTTAATTAACAACCACCCATGCTTAAACCTGCTAATCTGGGTACTTCCATACTCTCTGTCTTTATATCTGATTATCACTTCAATAATCTTCATATTTAGTTTAGCAGCTCCGTAAAGAAGGTCAAAATCACCAAAAGGGTCAAAATCACCAAAATAATGCCGGTTGGCTTTTATTTTTTCGTAATCTGTTTTTAGCAGCACTTTTGTTCCACAAAGGGTATCTTTTAATCGTTGTCCCAATAAGTATGTAAAAAAGAAGCTAAAGAATTTATTTCCCAAGAGGTTTAAAAATCGCATTGCCTGCTTTTCCATTGGATAAACCAGCCTGCACCCATTTATGAAGTCACCTTTATTATTTCGCAAAGCATAGTAAAACTTGTCCATTTCCTCAGGGGGCGTTGTAAGGTCCGCATCAAGAATCATCA
>JBNLCS010000643.1:0-5253 GCA_050303935.1 Bacteroidales bacterium | reverse complement strand
GGATGTAACTAATGAGTTTCCGATTATTCTAAATGATGCAGCATCGTCCAATGGCAAAATGGTATACGAATGTGTATTTCCGGCATCAGCATCAATCGTTGCCGACTTTCCTACTTCACTTCCCGATGGTTGATTTTCATCCATATTGTTGCTGCTTAAAAGGATAGCAGACGGCAGGTTGTTCACCTTGTTCACGTTAATGGAGAATGCTTTTTCAAAAGTAAGGTTACCCGTTCCATTATCTGTTGCCTGAACCCGGATTGAATATGTGTTTTGGGTGATGTAGCTAAACGAAGCTGTTGACCTGAGTTCATTTCCAACGATCTGAAAGCTTGAATTATCAATATCCCCGGGGCCGGATACCAGGTTAAACACGTGCGCATCTGCCACGTCCTGGTCCAAAACGGACAACGTACCCACCAATGTTCCCGCTGGCTGGTACTCATCAATAGAATCTGCTGACAATACAATTTCGAAAGGGGCTTCATTTACATCATTTACTGTGATCGTGAATAGCCTTTCAAAGAAAAGGTTTCCTGTTCCGTTGTCCGTTGTCTGTATTCGCACAGCGTATGAACTTTTTGTTTCATAGTTGAACGGTGATTGCGTTTTAAGCGTATCATCCGAAATACTAAATAAGGCAGAATCAGGCCCCCAAACAGTATATGTATGGGTATCACTTGTATCAGCATCCATGGTTGTCAATGTACCAATCGTTGTCCCTGCCGGCTGGTTTTCATCAACCTGGTTGCCTGATAGGCTTATGTCTGCCGGGGCATCATTCATTGTATTCACATAGATAGTAAATGTTTGATGAGAAGTGGAATCAACACCTCCATTTAAGGTTCCACCATTATCTTTTAACACGATATCAACGATGGCCGAACCAAAAGCATTTACAGCGGAAGTAAAAGTAAGGTCACCGATAATGCTGACAGATGGTTGTTCTGAAAACAAAGAGGGATTGTTATTTGATACAATAAAGTTTACTGTCTGGCCACTTTCATCAGCCGCACCTTTATTAATTGCTGTTGCCCAACTGGTAATTGTTTGTGGCCCGGCATCTTCGTTTACTGTCCGGTCACCCCCCCCGGTAAAAGCAGGGGGATCGTTTATTGCATTCACTATAATTGTAAAAGTTACATGGGCCGAAGAATCGATCCCTCCATTAGCAGTACCGCCATCGTCCTTTAAAACCACATCTACCAAGGCAGAGCCATTTGAATCCGGTGCCGTTTGAAAAAAAAGGTTTCCTTCGGCACTAATTGTTGGCTGAACAGAAAATAAAGCCGGATTATTATTGGATGTTATAAACGTAAGGTTTTGTCCGTTTTCGTTAACGGGGCCTTTATTAATATTGGTAGCCCAACTGCTTATTAACTGCGTTCCGGCATCTTCATTCACTAATTGGTCTGGTCCTTTGGTAAATGAAGGTGCATTGTTAACGGAATTGACATTAATAACAAACGATTGATGATCAGTGGAATCAATCCCCCCGTTCGCGAGCCCCCCGTTATCTTTTAGCACAACATCAACCAACGCATAACCGCTGGCACCATCTAAAGGGGGAAATTTTAAATTTCCACTGGCATCTATGGATGGTTGTACAGAAAAAAGGCCCGGGTTATCATTTGTGAGGATAAAAGTGGGGGTTTGACTGTTTTCATTTGCGGGCCCCGCACTAATACCTGTGGCCCAACTGTTGACCGTTTGTGCCCCGGCATCTTCCTCTATAGTTTGATCACTCCCTTTAACAAACGATGGGGCATCGTTTACATCGTTCACTGTTACGGTAAAAGTAGCGTGCGCAGTGGAATCAATACCACCGAGGGCTGTGCCGCCATCATCTTTGAGTACCACATCCACGGTGGCCACCCCATTGGCATCCGAAGCCGGTGTATAGGTAAGGTTACCACTGGCATCTATCTCCGGTTGTGATGAGAAAAGGGCTGTATTATCGTTTGTAACTGTGAATATAAGGTTTTGACTACTCTCGTTGGCAGGGCCTTTACTAATGCCCGTGGCCCAATTACTGACCGTTTGTGCCCCGGCATCCTCATTAACCGTTTGGTTACTTCCCTGGGAAAAAGCCGGTGCATCGTTTACCGGATTAATCGTTATCGTAAAAGTCTCATGGGAGGTAGAATCTACTCCCCCATTGATGACCCCGCCATCATCTTTTAATACAACATCCAGGGTAGCTATACCATTCGCATTATTTGCCGGGGTATAGGTAAGGTTCCCACTGGCATCAATAGCCGGTTGTGTTAAAAACAGGGCAGTATTATTGTTAGTAACCGTGAATGTAAGGGTTTGACCGCTTTCGTCAGCAGGGCCTTTAGAAATGCCTGTGGCCCAATTATTGACTGTTTGTGCCCCGGCATCTTCATCTACTGTTTGGTTGCCCCCTTTTGTAAATGAAGGGGCATCGTTTACATCATTCACTGTAATGGTAAAAGTAGCGTGCGCAGTGGAATCAATACCACCTAGGGCTGTGCCTCCATCATCTTTGAGTACCACATCCACGGTGGCCGCCCCATTGGCATCCGAAGCCGGTGTATAAGTGAGGTTACCACTGGCATCTATCGCCGGTTGTGATGAGAATAAAGCAGCATTATTGTTTGTAACTGTGAATAAAAGGTTTTGACTACTCTCGTTGACAGGGCCTTTACTGATGCCCGTGGCCCAATTACTGACCGTTTGTGCCCCGGCATCCTCATTAACCGCTTGATTACTTCCCTGGGAAAAGGCCGGTGCATCGTTTACCGGTTGAACATACATATATATTACAAGTGTATCTGTCAATTGTGGAGAACGACCATCATTCATGATAACTATGATGGTATCATTTCCAATGTAATCCGGGTCTACCTGGTAGGTAAATGAGGAATCCACAGCGGGTATCCCAGAGATTGTTCCTGAATAGGCCGTGACCTCATATATCGTTAACGAATCCATATCCGTATCCAACAAATCCAAATCAATGATATGTACAGAATCTTCTATACACGTATCCCTTTTAAATGAAATTTCATTATTCAGTTCGTCCACAAATTTTGGGGCGCTGTTTGGTATTTCACACCAGTCGTAATTACCGATCCCTATGGACTGGTTGTTTCCCGCATTATTACTGGAATTTCCGTATGTAATCATGATTGAATCAACAGAAGGGAAGAAACAAATTTCAATATTACCGGCTGTTGAACCATTGGCGACACTTGCATTGCCCACAAATGTATTGTTGCCCTTAAATGTGACTGCTGAAGATAAATTAAACATTCCTTGATTCAGGGAAACCACAGTGCCGTTCAGGTAAGGGTCAATGATCAGAGAATCTTTGTTATTACCTGAATAGTCAACATTAATAATATTCAAACAAAGCTGGTCAACCGATTTATTAAACCGCATGGTAGCCGTTGAAACTTCAGTGACCGAAGTTGGTGTTTGTTGCCATACTACTGTCCGTGTCCCCAGGAACCGGTTATCAAGGTTAAAATTATTGGCTATGGCATCCGGGTCTGCTAGTTTAAAACTTGTAAACAACCCATCTTCAATATAGGTCTTATCATCCGGGCTTTCACCATTGGTGTAATTATTCCAATTAAAGGAGGTACGGTTGTTACATTGCACATTTATAATAATTGATGCTGTATCTGAGAATTGATATGGATTGTTAAAGAAGGTTGTATCACATATAAGATATTGTATAGTATCAAGACCCGTAAAACCCGGGTTTGGTTTGTAGTCTATGCTGTCATTATTCAGAACAGCAACAATACCATAATTGGGATTTAAAATAATTTTAGTTGTTACCGTTGAGGCTTCGCTTAAGATTACGTCATTTGTTCTTACGTTGATATAATTATTGGAAGAATTTTCCTGTACGGTAAAAAAATCGTCGACTGCGACTAGCTGAGCTGATACTATGGAAGGATCACCATTAATTACTGCATTGAAGTTCAAACTATGATAATCGTAAATTTGACTGTTAAATAATGCATCTAAGTGCCATAAACCAAGTAACCCAGCTTCATCCCCTCTTCGTCGCATATACATATTATTTGCTATAGTGGTACTATCCAATACGAGGTTCCAAAGCCTGATTTCCGATATATCGCCATTAAAAAAATTATCATATGTAAAAGGTGTAACAGAAGTTGTTTTTGCCCCAATAACCAACCTGGAATTATCGGGATAAACTGCTGTTATGCTTTCAAATGAATGAGAGTTTGGCCCTGACGTTCCACTTAGTGTTGGAGAATTACCGTTTATATACATTTTAGCCATCCGGTTTGCAGGACTAGGATCGGAAGCATCCTGGGTAATGGCTATATGATACCATTTATTGGCAGTTATGGTCGTCGTTTTTGACCCAACAGTAATCGTCGTAGGAGTTGGTAAGCCAGCCCTTTGTTTGTAAACGAATTCTCCATCGGCAGCTGAATAGTACAACTCATAAAACGAGAATACACTTCCATTATAATCTTTAGAAATTATATACACATCATCTGTTGGCAAGGAAGAAAATCTTACCCAACACTCCAATGAGAACGGACTTGCATTGAAGGGTATTGCCATTAATTTATCAGTATCATTTACAACAAGATAGTCACCGTCTTCTTCAAAATGTATGTAACTGGATATATTATCCACATCAGGCGTTGAAGCATCCGTATTGGAAAAACCACTTTCGCCTATAGCATCATGTCCGGTAACACGGTAAAAATAAAATTTACCATTTGTGAGGTTGTTATCGATATACGATGTTACAGGATCAATTACCGTATCAATAATGGCAAAATCTATTGAATCTTCTGACCGGTAAATATAATAATCATCGGCACTCCCATCACCGGTCCAGAATAATTCATTGGACCTGTCCCCGGAAACAATATAAAGTCCAGTTGGAATTGAAGGCTGGGCAAGTATCCATGGAGCCTGAAACAATACCAATACAAAAAGTATTATACGGAACCTTTTACGATCCACAGCAAAGCCTTTTCCGGCACATCTGAAATATATTTTGGGTATCCAATATTTTTTTTTCAACGATACCCGCGAAGTAGTATTACGTACCCCGCTCCTTACAATATATGCAGTATTCATTTTTCATGGGTTTTCTATCTCACAATATCAAAAACTGCACGTCTAAACTGGGCTTGAGTAGGTTATTTTGTCAACGGATTACTAAGTTTTATTTATTAAGTAAATCCGGATCAAATACTTATACGGGCATCCCCGGATTATGTTCCA
>JBNLCS010000642.1:0-5233 GCA_050303935.1 Bacteroidales bacterium | reverse complement strand
TTAATTTTTCAAGGGGGTCAATAATTAATGAAAGAGGTGTACGAAGTTCATGTGCAGCATTTGTAAAGAACTTAGATTTCATGTTATCAAATTCAGTAATTTTTTTTGCTTTTAATTTTTCAAACGCAATTTGATGTTTGTATTGTTGGCGAACCACAATTATTCTGAATATCATAAAGCTAATAGCACAAACAATTGTAAAATAAACCAATTTAAGCCAAAATGATTTCCACCAGGGGGGTAGCACATCTATAATAAGAACGGCAGGTTCAGGATTCCATACACCATCAGAATTTGCTGCCATTACTTTAAAAATATAAGATTTAGGCTCTAGGTTAGAGTAATACGCGGCACGTTTTACAGCATCTGTTTCTATCCAGCTTTCGTCAAAACCTTCAAGCTTGTATTTGTATTTATTGGCTTTTGGGTTGGAAAAATGCAAACCGGAAAATTGTAAGGAAAAGGTTTTGTCCCTATGGGTAAGCTCAATTTTTTTGGTTAAATAAATTGGTTTTGAGAGTATGGCCCTGCCATTTATAGAATCATTAAGATGAATATCCTTGTTAAGGATTTGTAGACCAGTTATATATATTTGGGGCTCAAAGTTATTTGGTGTTATTTGTTCCGGATAAAAAGAATTAAAGCCATGTATGCCGCCAAAAAAAAGTTCACCTGTTTCTTTATCTCTGTAATAGGCATTTTCAAAGAATTCCATATCTTGCAAACCATCTTTTTTCCCATATGTAATTATCTTTTTAGAATGGATATCGATTTTTGAAATTCCCTTCTTATGACTGGCCCATACATATCCATTTTGGTCGCATATTACACCTACGATCCTCCTGTCGGGCAAGCCATCTTTAATTGAAATACAATGGAATTTTCCGGTAGAGGGATCAAGTAAGTTTAAACCATTGGGTGTTCCAAGCCAAATATTACCATCTTCGTCTTTGCTAAAGCTATTTACATAATTGCTGCTTATAGAATTACTGTCATTCGGGTCGTTCATATAATGAACTGATTTGAACTTTTCAATGTAACTATTAGGATCAACCCGTTCAAGGCACGTTAAACCTCCCTGCTCTGTAGCTATCCACATGCGTTTATTGTTGTCTTCTATTATAGCCCTTACTTTTGGACTGGAAAGTATTGATAATGGATAGGCAACAAATTGGTCTGTTGTGCTATTATATTTAGCAATTCCTGCAAAAGTGCCAATCCAAAGGTGTCCATTATGGTCTTCAAAAATTTCAAAAACCCAGTTGTGAGGTATTGTATTTTTTGAATCACCGGTATAATCTTTAAAAGTATTGTACTTTGGATTATATTTTCTAAGTCCAGCCTTGGTGCCAATCCATACCACACCTTTTTGATCACAGTATATTTTCCTGACCTGATTAATATTGAAATCATTTTCTGTTTCTATGTTTTTTTGTTCAAAGTGTACGAAATCTCCTTTGGATATATTAAATCTGTAAATCCCATCGTCTCTTGTCCCGACCCAAAAATTATCTTTTTTGTCTTTGCAGATGGCCCGCACATCATTTAATATTATGGTATTGTTTTTTTCCCTGTAATATAACATAAAGGGTTTTTGTCGGGTATCAGCTTTATTTATACCATTGCTCATTGAACCAACCCATAGAATTTTCTTACTATCAAGATATACATCTGTTAAAAATTCATCATTTATTGACCAAGGATTTAAGGGATCTGGTTTGTATATAGTTTTTTTACCGTTATTGTTGTTTATTTTAATCAGGTCTCTGTCAGGAGGTTTAATTATCCAGGTAAATTCATCTGACCTAGCCATGCTTTTAATAAATATAGGTTTGTGCCTGAATAATGAGTCAATTATATATGGTTTCACATTGTCAGGAGAAAACCTTGAGAAATTATCTGTATCATAGTTATAGCGGCATAATTGATCCGCATTGGAAAATCCTACCCAAATATCACCAACTGAATCAGTATAAACAGAAATAATCCTGTTGTTTACTAATGAACTGGAATCCTTTTCGTTTGGCTGGTATATTTTGAAATTATAACCATCATATCTGCATAAACCATTCCATGTACCAAACCACATAAAACCGTATTTATCTTCACTAATACCTAAAATACCATTTTGGGCCAGCCCGTCTTCCACGGTTATATGCTCAAACCTTAAAATATTATTAGAATAAAGGAAACTTAAGTTTGAGATAAGAATAATTAAAAGCATACATTGTTTCGCCCAATTATACAAATTCATATCTCTGAAATTTAGAGACTGTTTAAATTTCATCCTTCAGTTTTTTTATGCGTCTTTTTGTCCCATATTTGGCTTCGCCGAGCTCCACTTTGTTCCGGTTTGTTGGATTTTCTTTAAATAGTCAATGCTATTCGCATCAAATCCACCTCATCTGGAACAAAAATACACTATAAAAAATTCTAAAAACGAATTTTAAACAGTCTCTTCTATTTCTATTAAAAATTAATATAACAAAAATAAATATAGAATATTCACATAAAATCCACGCAATCAAGATAAAAACATTTACATAATCCGTAAGAAATTATAGAAATAATATTCATGATTTACTACTTTGATTAAAGCTCCAAAAAAACCTTTCTTTAATTCAAGAATAGAATTAATTTGTCTAAAATAACATCAATATGTTTTTATCAGAAACTACTTTACTAAATTAATGCTAGTGTGGAGAGTGTTAATTTAACGAACTAAAATTTTTGAATATATATTTCTTTTTTCAAGGCAAATTTTACAGGCATAGCCAAAGCTACAGCGAAAAAATTTAACGCAGAAAAAAGGAAAATAGGGCGAAAATTAGTTTGGGAAATTAGCAATCTGCACACTAGATTTGCCATCGATCGAAAAACTGATAAGTAAAATAAAACTATATGATGTGAGGTACAACATTATTTTTTTTCATTTAAGTTGAAAAATACCCATCAGTTTCAGGAATAAATTTGGAATAAAATCAATAAAAATGCTCCCTTGCTAATGCTTTACTATAAATACTACAAAATATGAGAAAAAACCTATGTACGGTGGGTTTGATACGTTCATCTCCAATATTTACAGGTGCTTTATCAAAAAGCAGGATGTATTTTTACTATTTGCAAACTGGTAAGCCTAAATTAAGGAATCATTTTATAACTTTTAATGATAAAGCCTGATAATACTGCATTTTGGAGGAATCCTGTTAAGGATATTTGCTTACTTTCTTTAACGCCAAAGCTCGTTTGAAACTCTCCAACGCTTATTCGATAAATGCCATTGCTAATTATAACATCACTATTACAACATTTATAAATGCTAAATCAAATTCCAAACTATCCAAAGCATTATTTATAAATGATATTACAAGTTTCAGGAAAGATATTCGAGTTTTTAACTTCTCTATCGGTTATTTGATAAATTACCATGCTTGTTTGCTGAATGAGGATGGTTGTTTTAAAAAAGGGGTCGAACCTTTATTTAAAAGATAAAAAAGTGGCGGTGGATTTCGTCCGTCCGTGGGGCATTTTGTTGCGTTACAAGGCTTTGGAGTGGAGCGGTGTCAATGGAGAGGGTATAAAAAAAGAAGGAAAGGAAGGAAAAAATCCGACCTTTCCAGTTGCGTGGGCACTACTGGATTCGAACCAGTGACCCCCTGCTTGTAAGGCAGGTGCTCTGAACCAGCTGAGCTAAGCGCCCTTTTTATTTCTTTGCTTAGTTGCTTTCCCAGTGCCCCTCCCGATTGTAATCGGGATGCTCTGAACCAGCTGAGCTAAGCGCCCTTTTTTAAGGTGGTGCAAATATAATTCTTCCTTTATAATCTGCAAAAAAATGCACACCTTTTTTTCGTCTTTGTTATAAATAATATTATCCTGGTTTAATAAAAATTACGTATCTTAATATAAATAATTGTTTTACATAAACTTAAATTTTGTGATATGAAATTATTTACTACTGTAAAAACAACAGGCGTAATCATTTGTGCTTGTTTATTCCTTACCACAGGTTGTGAAAAAGTAAAAGAAAAAAACCTTGTTGGAACCTGGAAGGTGGAATCTACTAATGCCGATATTATGATTGGCAATCAAACATTGGTTGAGTTTATAATGGAAGCTTTAGGTATTTCGGAAACCGAGGCACAGGCTTTTGCTAATTATTTTAGTATTGATGATGAAGTTTATTCAACCATTGAATTTAAAGAAGGTGGCACATACACCACATCAGATGATGACGGGGAAAGTGTTGTTGGTACATGGGTACTGAGCGATGATGGGGAAACGTTGACCCTTACAGAGCCCGATGATTCTGGAGGGGAAGATTATGTGATTGTGCTGGATATTGTTTCATTTTCAAAATCGGAAATGGAGTTGAAAATGACAGAAATTGAAAAAGATGATCTTGATGAAGATGGTGTTGACGAAACAATGACCATAAAACTTTCAATTAAGCTTTCCAAAGAATAATGTTTCATAAAAGCCGGATAAATTCCGGCTTTTATAAAAATATAACCAGTTAACGAATAAAATTAAGTTCTATTATTATTTCTTCTTGGATTTTTTCAATTTCTTCTCGCTTTTACGTAACTTTTTAAAAGCTTTGCCTAACTTTTCTTTTAAGGCTTTTATTTTTTTCTTTTTACCATTTTTCTTTTTAGCTTTTTTAACTTGTTTTTTTAGCTTGTCAACTTTTTCTTCAGCTTTTTTAACCTGTTTTTTCTCTTTTTTCATAATTTCTTTTTGTTTTTTAGTAACAGTTTGTATTTGCTGTTTTTTCTCTTTTTTATTTTCTTTTTTATGTTTTTTCAGTAGCACTTTCTCTTCCTTTTCCTGGTTTGGTTTAGCTTGAGGGTCATTTACAATAGCTTGTGCAGCTTTTGTTTCTATTGCATTTGTGCTGTTAGGTTTATGCAAGTTGGTGATTGGTTTCTCTTCTTTTGGGTGGTTTTCTTTGTGTTTTGAACGTTGTCTGTTTTTGGCAGTGGCAGTTTTCTTAGTTGTTGTTCCTGAAGTTGTTTCTTTTCCTTGGATATCTGTTCTACGTTTTGTATTGCCCGAAGACTTTTTTTTATTTCCCCCTACCTTTTGGGGTGTGCCAGAAAGGTTTCCGTTACTGTTATTTAAGGTTTTAGATGTCGTATCGATACTATTGCAATCTCCTGTATTATTGGGATTAGCTGGTGTAGCGTTGGTTTTATTTTTCGGATCCATGCTTAAGGTTGTGATAATATTAAAT
>JBNLCS010000641.1:0-3331 GCA_050303935.1 Bacteroidales bacterium | reverse complement strand
TTATTTTTTTATCAAAGTTCAGTTCGTATTGCTGGCTGATAATAATTACATTTTCATTGCTGTACATTAATTTTTCAGGAGTTTCAAAATCACCTCTATTATATTTCGGAAAATTAGAAGAGTATAAATAATTTCTAAATGCCAGGGAATGGGTAGTCCTTAATGATAAGGAATTATTGATTTTAATATATCCATGAGCACTCAATGTATTGTTGCTTTCAATTTTCTTTTTTTCAGGTTTATTATAAAGGTATTTAGGTGTTATTCTAAATTCTGATAAATCCTTAATAGATCGGTAGGTGGTATTGTTAAAAAATAAGCGCTCACTTTTTCTAAGGAAACTATCGGGTGTAAAATAATAAGCAGGTTCATAATTGATTCCTCTGAAAATTGTTTTGTTGCCTAAATAATTATCAAGGTTGTTTTTATTTTCCTGGTGGCTTCCTTTATAGAGAATACGTACAGAGGCCCTGTCCTTGAAATTTTTTGAGAAGTTACCTGTAAATGTGTATTTATCATAAGATGAGTTGATAAGGATCCCTTTATGCGTATAATAATTTCCGGAAACATAAAAATCAATTGTTTTAATGTTTCCTTGCCCTGAAAGCTGGTATTCATTTATTTCACCAGTATTGAACAATTCATTCTGAAAGTCGTTGTATCCCAATGTATTACCTAAACTATCCTGATAATATGGATAAAGTTCGTATTTTTTTTCATCATGTATTACAGTATAAAATGGGGTACCGATAAGTTTATCGCTGTTTTTAAGGTTGTTAAGGAATTCTTCTGAATTCATTAAATCATACCTTTTTGTTATTTGCTGGTAACCTTTTTTAATGAAAGCATTGTAACTGGCTTTTCCTCCTCCTTTCTTTGTTTCTATCATTATTACACCATTTCCACCCTGATAGCCATATAATGCAGAAGAAGAGGCGTCTTTTAAAACAGTAATGCTCTCAATATCATGTACATTTAGGTTGGCTATACCCAGGGACTTTAAATTTACTACAGGTACCATTGTACCATCTATAACGTACAAAGGATCGGTGCTTCCAAAAATGGAACTTATCCCGCGTATCCTTACTTTATTATGGTCACCTGGCGCTCCTGATACCTTTGTAACCCAAACGCCACTAAGCCTTCCGTGCAATGCATCATTAACATCGTTTGTGCTGAGGTTATTGATTGTTTTTGATTCAATGGTTTCTATCGTCCTGCCTACACTAATACTTTCTATTTCTCTATTTGTACCTTTTATATCAACTTCTTTAATTTCCTGGTGACTTTCTTCAAGTTCCACGGTTATTTTCATGTCATTATATAAGTTAATGGGTACTTCTTCCTGTTTGTAACCCATATATCTGCAAATAATAATATATTGACCAGGTGCCATTTGCATAGAAAAGTTGCCGTCTTTATCTGATATCGTCCCATGCTGGGTTTCCTTAATGTAAATGTTAACACCAGTCAGCAATTCATTGGTCATTGCATCAGTTACCCGGCCTGTTAAACCATATTTGTTTGCCAGTTCTCGTTTTTTTACAATAATATAATTGTCTTTAAAAATAATTATGACCGGGGCCTCATTTTTAATTTTATCAATGGCCTTCTTTACAGTTGTTATAGCTTGAACGTTTATCATAATGTTTTTAAACTCTTTGTTATCGCTATAAACTATATGTATTTCAGGAAGGGCATTTAATTCGTCCAGAACTTGTTTTAAACTGAGCTCCGTGTGTGAGAATATGATCTTGATATTGTTTAAATCCACAACATCCTGACCTTGTACCTCAATGCCAGATAAACATGAAAGCAAGAAAATAAATAATATTCTGTAAATAAAAATCAATTTCAAATTCATATGCTCAGGTTCAGTTAGTTTATTTTTGAATCATTATCATATTGTTTTTCTTAGTGACTTTAACATCGGTGGTCATTTTTATGATTTCTAAAATGTAATCAAGAGGTTTATCTTTAAAATCACCAGTAAATACAATATCCGTATTTTCCAATGTTGTGATTATTTTTTTGTCAAAATGTTTGCTCAAATCCATACAAACCTGTTTCAAGGGGACGTCATTGAAACTTAATGTGCCGGTTTTCCATGAATTAAAATTGGGATTTGTGTTTTTTGATTTGGTAATACGTTGGCTTTCAGATTTATATTCCCCCTTAAATGTAGGTAATAATAATTCCTGGCGCCAAAATTTTCTGGTTTTATAGAAAGCAACTTTTCCTGTATGTACTATGATGTCAACATTTTCTGACTCTTTATCATAATTGATTATAAATGATGTTCCCAGTACTTTGGTGGTGGTTTCTCCTGCCTTAACTTTAAACGGTCTTGAAATGTCCCTTTTTACCTTGAAAAATGCTTCACCTTCAAGGGTGACTTTTCTATTCTTTTTTGAAAAGGTTTCAGGAGCTGTTAATTTACTATGTCTGTTTAACCAGATATTAGAGCCATCTGATAACTCTATTTCTTTTACATAATTTTCTGTTTGATAAGTAATGAGCTTTTTAGTGTCAATTTGATAATGAATATATAAAAACATGCTTGTACCCAAAATAAGTATGACAGAGGCAGCTGCCATAAATAAGGGCCTTAATGAATATTTTCTGAGAACCGGTTTACGCTCATTTATTTTTTTCTTTATTTTTTCCATTGCAAACATTTCGTCAAATTCCATATCGTCATATAATTGACCATATGTTTCCCACACAGTTTTTGCTTTTTGAAAAAACTCAGGATTATTTTCTGATTCTTTCAGCCATTTGTCAAAAGCTATTTTTTCAATCGGACTGGCCGTTCCTGTGAGGATTTTAATCAAAATATCTGTGCTTTCACCCATTTCCATATTTATATAATTAATTGATGCAGAGCTTATAAATTGTACAATTATTTATTTTACAAAAGCTCTTTACTACAAAACAAAAAAATGGATACTGACCCTTAAAAAGGAATGAAAGTTTTTTATAAAAAAATGAAAAATACTAAAAGAATGATGAGGATATCCCATTTAGCAATGATAACAGAAGAAAGTTTTTTAATGGCAATAGTGGTTTGTGCTTCAACAGTTTTAACTGATATTCCCAGCTTTTCAGCAATATCTTTATTACTCATGTTTTCAAATCTTTTGAGATTGAAAATAACCCGACATTTTACGGGTAGTTTTTCAATCGCAATTTGAATAATCTCAGATAATTCTTTATTTTCTAATAGTTCCTGTGGATCGGGTTCATTTAAACTTAATATAGCGTCTCTTAAATCGACTTGTCTGGAATCAGAAATGGTGGAAATCTGCATTTTAAGGTAATTAATTGATCT
>JBNLCS010000640.1:0-3789 GCA_050303935.1 Bacteroidales bacterium | reverse complement strand
ATTATTAAATTGTAAGAATGTGCATATCTCAAGATAAACCACCTTGCAGCTTGCTAATAAGCTTATCCCTTTCTTGGGTTACCCTGAATGTGGGACTGTAATGGTACAATTGGGATAATAACCAGCTAGCCTTTAGGAGACTTTTACTCCTTAGAAAAAAAACACGAATTGTATCCCCCTTAGAGTCAAAATAAATTTGCATATTTAAACGTTTTATAGAGCTTACAGTAAGTGCGAACACATGCTCTTGCAGGGAACGCACAGCCAGTCAAACGAAATAAGTTTCCTGCCGAAGGCGCAACACAGAAACTTATTTCGTTAACCAGCGATACGTTGTGCAAAATGTTAGAAATAAAATCCTACTGACAAAATTTGAATTATCTTTGCAATCGTTATGTGGAAAGAACTGGAAATATTAAAAAAAGAATATCTTGAATTGGGATTGTCTGAGGCGATTGATTATGAAAAGTTCTCAATGATTTCAATTGTTTATAATTCCACAAAAATTGAAGGGTGCTCATTGACTGAAAATGACACCCGATTATTATTAGAAAATGACATTACAGCTAAAGGTAAGCCTTTAACAGACCATATGATGGTTAAAGATCATTATTCTGCTTTTATGTTTCTTAAAGACATAGCAAAACAGAAAAAAAAAATTAGCATTGATTTAATAAAACAAGTAGCTGGAATTGTAATGAAAAATACAGGAGGATCAATAAATACAGTGTCTGGTACATTTGACACTTCTGCTGGTGATTTACGAAAAGCACAGGTTTACGTAGACAGAAAATATTTCCCCGATTTTTCTAAAGTTGAGAATTTGTTGGTCCAGCTCATTGATAATATTAATCAAAGGCTAGATATTGTCCTCGATAATGAGATTCTAAAGCTTTCTGCTGATATTCATTATAATTTAGTAAATATTCATCCATTTGGTGACGGAAATGGGAGGACTTCCAGGTTAATGATGAATTATATCCAAATGTATCATAATGAACCGTTAATTAAAATTTTTACAGAGGATAGGGCAGAATATATTGAAGCCTTGAATAAAACTGAGGAACTTGAAAATATTTCGATATTTAGGGATTTCATCTGTAGTCAACAGATTAAATTCTATAAAGCCGAGATTAAAAAGTTTAAGCGGAAAGATAAAGGCTTCAGTTTAATGTTCTAGTATACACTTTGCATAATCGAGATTTTATGTTAAAATCCAAATAAAGAATCTATTTTTTAAAAGATTATTAACTTTAATTCCGATTGTTAAAAATTCACTTCCTTATTTTGCTTCATCACCTTTTCTGAAACCAGGAATATGGCAGGTTTCCCTGAAACAGGGTTTTTTTGAGTAACAACCACGGTATTGTATACCTGTTCAATGTTTTCATAGGTAAGAACATCTTCCGGTTCACCTTGGGTATGAATTTCGCCTTCATTAAGCATAACAAGGTAGTCGCAATACTCCCCTGCCAGGTTAAGATCGTGAATAATCATTATTACAGTTAACCCGGTTTGATGGTTTAATGTTTGTAAGTAATTAAGAACTTGCACCTGGTGTGAAATATCGAGGTGTGATGTGGGCTCATCTAAAAGTAACAACTGGGGTTGTTGCGTTAACGCCCTGGCAATGCTTGCCAGTTGCTGTTCACCACCACTTAGCTGGGTCATTAATTTTGAGCGCAAATGGTAAATATCTGTTGATTTCAAATATTTATCAACCAGTTCAAAATCAAACTTCGATTCAAAAAACATAAAGGGTTTTCTAAATGGCAACCTTCCCATTAACACATATTCTTCCACCGTAATATCCGGTGTTTCAATATATTGTGACACCACGGCCAAATTCCTTGCTTTCTCCTTGTAATGCATGGTCAGTAATTCATTTCCGTTAAGTTTAATACTGCCTGATACAGCTTTAACATCTCCCGACACGCCCCTGAATAAAGTGGTTTTTCCTGATCCGTTAGGCCCTACAATTCCAATGAAACTCCCCTTCTTAATATCCAGGGAAACCTTCTTTAGCATAAATTTTCCAGGATAACCACAACTAAAATTCGTTATCTGTAAAAAATCATTCATTTACACTCCTCCCCTTCCTGTTTTTCTTTTGCTCAAAATAAAAATAAAAATAACACCCCCTACAATACCGGTTATCACACCTACAGGCAATTCATTTGGTGAAATAAGGGTATGTGCCACCACATCTGACAGAATAAGGAATGAACCGCCCCCAAGGAATGATGATATGAGCAAAGCCCTGTAATCGTTACCAATTACAGACCTGATAATATGGGGCACGACAAGCCCCACAAAACCAATTACCCCTGCTACTGACACGCACACGCCCGTGAGTACCGAAGAAATTATAAACAACGATTGTATAGCAACATTGGTATTAATCCCCAGATGTTTCGCCTTTACCTGCCCCAAGCGTAGAGCATTCAACGGACGGGCAAACAAATAAGACACAACAAGCCCGAATATTGAAATAAAAAGAGTAAATTTTATTAAGTTACCATTGGGCTCTTCCAATGAACCCATTGTCCAGAAAATAATTCCGTAAGCCTTATCCGCCGTTGTTGTAGCCAACATAAACATCATAATTGAAGAAGCAATAAAACTCACCATTACACCAACCAATAGCATATTTTTAATTTTAATTTCTCCTCGGCTGATACCAAACAAATAAACAATAATAGTTGAAAGCAATGCTCCTATGAAACCACTAAAAGGAAGCCAATAAGTCATCATTTCAAAGTGCCCCATGGCAACAATGGCAATAGCTACACCTACAGCAGCCCCTCCTGAAATACCCAGCGTATACGGTTCAACAAGTGGGTTCCGGTATATACCTTGCAATATTACTCCTGACAAGCTCAGTGCCCCCCCCACAGCAAAACCCAAAATTATGCGGGGTAATCGTATTTTAAATATTATGGTATATTCAATCCCTTTTTTTTCAGATAATAGTCTTACTATTTCTTTCCAGGAAATATCCAATTCACCACTAGTTATGGATACCAGTGCAGCAATTACTAATATGACAATCAAGGTACTAACTACCAACATCCACTTTACATATCGTTTCTTCATGATTGGTTTACATTCATTTTAGGCTTGTAAATTAAAGATAGATCGACTTAATAATAAAATCAAGTGTTTCGGAAAAATCGGTGACAGTAGGGCTACATGATTTATCTGAATCGACTATAATTACCTTTTCATGTTTTGCAGCCGTCATTTCCGCAAATCCTTCCCATATCTTTTTTTCAATTTTACCAATTTGCCCCATGTCTGACACCAAAATCACATCCGGGTTTCGAATTACAACAGTTTCCCTTGATACGGTACCTCTTTTAAAATCGTTGCAAACATTTGTACCTCCGGCAAAAGTTATAAAATCGTTCATAAATGTATTTTCCAGTACGGTGAAAACAGGATTGGCGCCGATTTGAAAGAATATTTTCGGATGTTCGTCTTCCGGTACCATTCCTTTTATTTTTTCTACCTTTTCTTTTTCATTATATACCACGTTTAGGGCAAATTCCTTCTTATCAATTATCTCACCCAAATGAACCAACTGCTGACATATTTCCTCAAAATTCTTAGGTGACCGGAACAACTCAACCCTGATACCAAACTTTTTAAATGTTTCCAGGATTTCAGGCGTGGTTATGGTTGTAGCAAGAACAAGATCGGGTTTAAGGAGTAATGTTCGTTCGAGGTTGACTTCAATTGCCGATCCTATCACTTGTTTATTATCCTTAACCGCCATCACGCAATAAC
>JBNLCS010000639.1:0-5099 GCA_050303935.1 Bacteroidales bacterium | reverse complement strand
TTAATGAGTTTCTGTTCCAGTATTTCTTTCTGGTCAAACATAATACTGTCCTGAACATCCATAATAACCTGCTTGAATTTTTTTGACATGAATTTCTTTCCTTCCGGCCCCCCAAACTGATCTTTGTATCCATCTGTATACATATAAACCGAATCATTTTTATGGATATCAAGTTCATTGTTTTTAAATGGTTTCATAGCATTTGAACTAATGCCTATGGGCATCCTGTCTGCTTTAATTTCAGTTAATTTTCCATCCCTCACTAGGTACAAATGATTGTATGCTCCTGCAAATTGTAGTTTCATGGTTTTCATATTAAAAATACAGAGCGATATGTCCATGCCATCTTTTGATTCTTCTGTTTTACCAGATTGCCGAAGGTTCATGATTACCTTTTCACGTAATTCGTTCAATATTTCATTGGCTTTTAATTGTTCACTTTCATTTATTATATCATTTAAAAAAGCACTTCCCAGCATACTCATAAAAGCACCTGGCACACCATGGCCTGTGCAATCAGCAACAGCTACAACAATTTCTTCGTTCCGGTGGCTTAACCAGTAAAAATCACCGCTCACAATGTCGCGGGGTTTAAATAATATAAAATGTTTGGGAAAAAGATATTTGAAAACATCTTCAGGAGGTAAAACAGCTCGCTGGATTTTGCTTGCATAGGAAATACTTCCTTTAATTTCATTGTTTTGTTGTAAAATCTGGTCTTTATGTTTTAACAACATATCCCGCTGAGCTTCTATTTCATCCCGCTGGGCTTCTATTTCATCATGCTGCGATTTAATTTGTTTTTGATGTTCCTTGATTTCTTCATTTGACTTTTTTAATTCCGATAAACTTTTTTCCGTTTCAGACTTCTCTTTTTCAAGTTCACTTTTTATTGTAACAAACTTTTCCACCATTGAATTAAGTTGAGTGGCAAGATTTGTAAATTCATTGTTGCCTTTTACGCTAAAACGTTTATCAAGTTTCCCTTTAGCAATTTCTAATGATTTTGTTTTAAAATCTTTGATTGCATATCTCATTTGTTTTGTAATCAAGAGAAATGTAAGTGTAAACAGAAAAAAGAAAGAAATAAAAAATATTGATTGTCTTTTGAGAATATTCACAATTACACCTTTGTTGGTTTTGATTTGGCCATACATTTCAAATCCTGTAGTTTCCGGTAAATCAACTGATAATAAATAATTTGCAAGTTCTGCGTTTCCCGCTAGCATATCGCTTTTTTCGGCAAATTCCTGTACAGGTTGATCCTTATGGATTACCTTATCTTCCGGTAAAAAATCTGTTAAATGTTGTACAAACCTGTTGTAAACAATAGTGTCGCTTGTTTTTTCTTGATGTTCCTGTTTGTATATTTTATTGTTTATTAAATTAAACTGATCAATAAAAAGAGAAAGAAGATTAAATGCTTCTTTTGATCCGTATTCTATTTCAAACAGTAGATTTTTACTTAAATAAAACCTTGTTTTTCGTACCAATTTTTTATTTCCGTAATCCATAAACCATGGTGAAATTAATACTGTACTGTTAGAAAGCACTTGTTGATCGAAGAAATGCCGTGAAGCATACGATTCAAAAAAATTCTTTCCGGTTAGTGAATCAATATTACTTTTAATAACCAAACTGTCCCGGATTATAGACATTATAATATTTTCAGGTTCCGGATGAATACCAGAAAGGTAATTATTGATATTTAACGTGTCAATGTTCTCTTTTAAAGGTATGTGAGAAATTTTATTAATTAAATGTTTAATTTCCAGGGTTATATTGTTTTCAAGTGTTTTTCCGACTTCATTAAATGTTGTCCTTATCCTTGATTTTTCTTTTAAACTGTTATCTTGAATGGTCTTTGATTTTTCTTTTTCCTGATATAGGATATCACGTATTTGAAATATCCCCTGTATGGTAAAAAAAAGAAATGATATGGTTAATAGGCTAAAATATAATGTATTAACAAGTTTTTTATTTTTTTTCATAGCTTTTGAATCTATTTGTTAGCTTCCAATTAGCTAATTGGGGTCTTATTTGGGTTCGCAATAAAAAATTACGACTAATAATACCAATAAATGTAAATATTTTGACTGTTTTATTGAATAACTGTTATATCAATAAATTTTACTTTACCGGTATTCTACATTATTATAATAACAGTTTTTTAAGGATTATGTTAGAAATTATTTTTCAGGTTATTCACTATAAACCAGGTATGTTCTCTGAATAATCTGCCAGGTTATCACTTTCAGTCAACTCCCACAATTTGTCAAGTTTTGGGGCCAGAACGATTTCAGTTCTCCGGTTCAACTGCCGGCCAACTTCACTTTGATTATCTGAAACCGGTAAATATTTACTTCTTCCAGCGGCAATCAGTCTGTCAGGTCTAATTCCATTTTCGGAGAACAGCCTGGCAACACTGGTAGCCCTGTGGGCACTTAAGTCCCAGTTATCTTTGTTTCGTGTGTTTAATATGGGAACGGTATCTGTATGCCCTTCAATCATAATTTCCATATCGCTTTCTTTTAAAACACCTGACAGGCGGGAGATTGCATCAATGCCCCGGTGGTCTACTTTGTCACTTCCTGAAGGGAATAAAAGTTTGTCTGACAAGGAAACATATAATTTCCCGTTTTTTACTTCAACATTTAATTCTTCTGGTGTAAAACACTTCAGTGCATCGCATACTTGTTGTTTTAAATTGTATACGGCCTGTTGTTGCAGGCCTACAATTTTTTTAAGTTCATCAAGGGTCTCTCTGTTCCTTTCCAATTCTTTTTCTTTTTCTGCCAGTTTTTTTTCAATTTCATGAATGTTTTCTGAATATGACATTTGTTGTGATACCAAAGCATCATTCAAACTGTCGATAAGCTGTGCTTGATGTTTATTTATATTGTTTAGTTGCTGCACTGTATCAAAGTATATTTCATCCTCAGATACTATTTTGCTGAATCGGTATGTGGGAACACACGATACTATAACTACTATCAGAATTGAGGATATTATAATTTTTTTCATGTCATGCTCCTTTCTTATAGGTTTTACTTCGTTTATTTTTTAATTAATTGTCAATGTATGCAAGTATTCCAAAATAGTACCAAATTCTTTTTCAAGGATAATTAAATGATAATAAGTTAGTTGTGTATTTTGTCTGTAAATTTTGTTTATCATTTTGATAAATGATGTTTCAATTTGAAAAAAGAACTTATTTTCCTTCCACAAAGTTTTCAAATAAGAGGGAACACATGGTAAGGCAATAATTAGTTTTTTCAATAAAGTCAATATGGTTAAGGTTTTGTTGTTCTATTTGTAAAGCTGCATCAGGTGATTGTGAAATTAGGATAACCTTAAAATTTTTTATGTCAGAATTCAAATGTTTAATAATATAATCACCTTGTATTTTTTTGCCCAAGTAAAAATCAATAATGGCAAAGTTTCGTGCATTACCAAATTTCCTGTTTTTACATTCTTCTAAAAAAATAATGGGATTTTCATATAAGAAAAACTGAAAAGTATATAATTCGTTCAAGGGGATGGTTTGAATTGTATTTTGTAATTGTCTCTCGAGTGCCATCCTGTAATACAAGTCATCATCAAGAATTATTATGTTTATAATTTTGTCCATATCATTTTGATTTATGTATGGTCAAAAATATGGTGCCATAATAATGCCAAAATAATATTTAAAAGGAGAAAAGTATCTGTATGTCTTTTTAATTCAGTCATTCGCAATAAAGGTTTTTGAATTACAGAAATATGCGTTTTTCATTTTGAAACCTAAAATCCCAAATTGAAAAAATAGATATATTTATTTTGCGAAAACACAAAAAATTCGTTTTCGCCAATTTTTTGTAACCAATGTTTATAATTTAACCCGATTGATTTATCTAACAAAGGGGCCGGAATGAAAGGGGCCGCAATTTTTAAAACCTCCCCGCCGCCAAGTTTTTTCATGGCAGACAGGACTTCGTGTACCGGTTGTTCCCCCGCATTTAACATTTCGCTTATATCAATCGTTTCTGTAATGTTTTCTTCATTAAACCATGCCGGTTTTTCAGTAACATAATTTTTTTCTCCAGTATCCAACGTTTCGACTTCAGTCTGCCCAACTTCTTTTCTTAACCTGGAAACTAATTCTTCTACCTTTAATCCTCCAATAACAGAAGCTTGGCTTAAGTTCGTTATTTTAGTGACCGTCTTTCTTAAAATCGGATTCTTAAGTTTTTGAAACTGTGGTGCCATACTTATCAGTAAATCCTCTAGTTCCGGGTATGACTCCAACAGGTCATATATTTTCGTTTTTGGTGTTATAATTAGTTTTTCCATAATTTTTTGTTTTAATAAGTTTGCCTGATTAACTTGAGATGAAACTAACAGGTTTATTATCCTGAAAAATACAATGCTGAATTTATTTGTCTCCTGTATTGCTATACTCCAGGATCCTTCGTTCTCCTTCCAGTTTTCTGTTTTCCGTCAGGTCTTGAGAAACTTCCAGTGTGCCCAGGTATTCTCCGTTTTCATCTTTCAGGGCAAAGTACTCAATCAAAATAAACTTTCCTCTCATTTGTATCCAGAAAGGGGCATGGGATTCTTTTCCGGATTTAAAATCATCCAGGATTTTTTCGATAATATGCACACTGCCCGGAGGGTGGCATAGGCGCACGTCACGATTTATAATTGAGCGGCTACGGGCAAAGATCCGGTGTTCACCCTGGGTAAAATATTTTACTTTGTCATTCTTGTCAACAAAGGTCATATCAACCGGTACAGTGTTTAATATTGCCATGACCTCTTTAGCTGTAAAACTTCCCGAAGGCAGTTGTACCGTGCCATCAGCAGTTTGGGACAACCTCTCTTCTGTTCCGGGTTCAAAGCCTTCAGGTTTCCATTCTACCTGGGGGTCAATCAAGGTAAAACCAAATTCCAGGGTTTGTTTGTGAATATTCCACCAGTCGTCAGTCGTGAGAATATCCATACACATTGGAAACAGGATTTCTTCTTCCTTCGATGTCATATCAACAAGGGATTTTAAACATGGCTTAAATATCAGGTCAAGAGCTTCAATCAAATCATCTTTTGATAATTCTGTTTCT
>JBNLCS010000638.1:0-3263 GCA_050303935.1 Bacteroidales bacterium | reverse complement strand
CCTGATCCCAGAAACTCCCTAAAAAAAGCAACAATTATAAGAATTATCCCATATCCTGCACCATTGCCTATTCCATCCATAAATGATGCCCACGGCCTATTGCCCATAGCAAAAGCTTCTAAACGCCCCATAACTATACAGTTTGTGATAATCAACCCTACAAACACAGATAATTGTTTACTTACATCATAAACAAATGCTTTTAATGTTTCATCAACAATAATTACCAATGCGGCTATTACTGTTAATTGAACAATAATCCTTATTCGTGGTGGAATATACGATCTTAATAACGATATTATAGTATTAGAAAGGGCAACAACAACAATAACAGAAATAGCCATTACTATTGATGGTTTTAACTTAACTGTTACAGCAAGTGCAGAACAAATACCTAATACCTGAACAGTAATCGGGTTATTTTTTCCAAGGGGCTCCCTCAGGAGCTTCATATTTTTTACTGAAAATAAAGGTTCTTTTTCGTTACTCATCACTTTTGCATTTTTTTGTTAAAGAAATCTGAATATCCGGCCAAACAATCAAATATCATCGTTTCAAGCCCTTTACTGGTTATAGTCCCTCCTGATATAGCATCTACAGCATGTATATCCCCATCCTTTGCCCCTCCTTTCAATACTTTTACTGAAACAAATTTACTATCGGCAAAAATGGTTTTATTTTTAAACTGATCCTCAAACCAGGTTTCTTTAATCTCAGCACCTAATCCCGGCGTTTCGGATTTATGGTCGAAATTTGTACCATAAATGGTATTAAAATCACTTTTAAGAGAAACATACCCCCAAATTGGCCCCCACAAACCTTTTCCCCTTAATGGAAAAATGTAATACATTTCACCATCATTTTTACATTCATATACCGGCAATTCCCTTTCATCCTTTAAAGCCTTAACTTCATTATTTATTTTTTCCTTATTAATTTTCTCAAAAGAAATAAAACCACTCAGAAATTTTTTAAAAGGGCTCACAGCAGACTCAACAGAACCCTCTTTCAATGTCTTGATCCCTTCAATAAAATCAAGTTGTTTTTTCATATCAACATCAAACACTGTTTTTTCCTCAATTTTTTCACCAGAACTATTGATCACATAACTATCAACAATATATTCATTGAACAAACCTTCTGCATTTTTAGTAGTGCTTTCAATATTCACAGCCCCAAGTATACTTTGCATTTGTTCTATCCTCTTATTTCTTTCCTGCAACGGTTTTAATAAAGTAGAAATCAAGGCTAAAACAGCAGCTACTATGGTTACCATTATTATGGCAAACCTGAAAATATAGTTATTTGTGAAATTTTTCATTTTAAAATTCTTTTATGCGTTTACTTTAGCTCTTTTCAACCTTTTCTTAATATTTCCTTCAATCACGTAATGGTCAATCAGTGGTGCAAAAGTATTCATAAGCAGAATAGCAAGCATGACACCTTCCGGGTAAGCAGGGTTCAATACCCGTATTAATATTGCGAGAAAGCCTACTAAGAAACCGTAAATCCATTTTCCTCTTTCTGTTTGTGCCGCTGTAACCGGATTGGTAGCCATGAAAACAGCACCAAAAGCAAATCCACCAAGTAGTAAATGATGCCAAAAGGGTATTTCCATAAACGGGTTTACTGCAAACAAATTAAGCAACACCCCCATTACTAAGCCGCCCAATACAGTGGAAAACATGATTTTCCAACTGCCAATACCCGTGTAAATAAGTAAAGCGGCGCCCAGAAGTATCGCCAGCGTTGACGTTTCCCCAATAGAACCGGGAATTGTACCAATAAACATTTCCTTTACTGTAGGCAAACCATTGATGATACCTTCTATTTGTGATTTCAAGTTTTCAACCAGTGTCATATCCCCTGCATTTAATGCTGCCCCTATTTGATTGTTTAAGCCTATCGTTTCGGCAGCTTGCCCAAGGGGTGTTGCACCACTAACCCCATCTATTCCAACACCATCCTTTAAGCCTTGTACCCATACTAAGTTACCCGACATATGTGAAGGATAAGCAAAAAACAGAAATGCCCTTGCAGTAAGGGCAGGATTCCAAATGTTCATTCCCGTCCCTCCAAAAACTTCTTTACCAATGATCACTGCAAATGCCGTAGCAACAGCAACCATCCACAATGGAACATCAACCGGAACAACCAATGGGATCAACATCCCCGATACCAGAAACCCTTCATTTATTTCGTGCCCCCTAATTTGAGCAAAGGTAAACTCAATAGCCAAACCCGTAACATAACTAACAATAATAATCGGTAATATTTTTAGCAACCCAAATACAAACATTTGGACTAAGGAACCTTCTTGTCCCGTTGCTAAAAAATGATGCAGACCAACATTGTACATGCCAAATAAAAGAGCCGGCATTAATGCCAAAACCACGATAATCATGGTCCGTTTCATATCATTATTGTCACGAACATGAGAACCCGTGTAGGTCACTTTCTCCGGAACAAACAGAAAAGTCTCAAATCCTTCAAAAACGGATTGAAGTTTTTCAAACTTTCCCCCTTTTTCAAAATTCGGTTTTATTTTATCTATGTAATTTTTTAATGCCTTCATAGTAATTATCTTAACCAAGTTCTTTAATCATTAAATCTATTCCCTTTTTTACAATTTGTTGTACCTCAATTTTTGAAGTACAAACAAACTCACATAAGGCCATATCTTCCTCTATTATTTCATAAATCCCAAGATTTTCCATACGTTCTATATCACCGGCCAGGATGGATTTAAGCAATTGAACCGGATAAATATCCATAGGCAATACTTTTTCATATTGACCGGTAACAACAAAAGCCCTTTCACCGCCATGGAAATTTGTATCCAACGTATACGTTTTGTTAGGTGTTAACCATGAAAAGAAAGAACGTGAAGCACTAAATTTGTTAAATCCGGGCAATGCCCATCCAAACATTTCAGCATAATCGCCTTCCGGGATTACAGTCAACTGGGCATCATAAAACCCCAGATAACCCGCTGATGTGATTTGGCTACCCGTTAAAACATTTCCACTTATGTACCTTTTTTTCCCATCTTTTAAATTGTCTGCCAATACAGGTTTTATGGCAGCCCCTCCAATTACTTTATAATATCTGGGTTTATGAACTTCTGAACCTGTCAACGCAACAACCCTCGAAAAATCAAAAATACCTTTCGAAAAAAGCCTGCCAATAACAGCTACATCCTGAGGGTACAGATACCAAATGAGCTCACCTTTATTGATTGGTTTTACATGATGGATCTGAAT
>JBNLCS010000637.1:0-3299 GCA_050303935.1 Bacteroidales bacterium | reverse complement strand
TTAAATAAAGACGTAACCCGTGTATTAGTACTTTTCGGTGAGTAATATTAAATAATCGGTGTATTATTTTTCTTTAGAGATAAAATTTCACCGATAATTTGAATAAACGATTGTATTCAAATAATTTTCTGGTTGAATAATCAACTATCTTGCAGAAAGCTAACGAAGTATGCCATAGGAAACACAAAAACTTTTTGCACCAAGGTTCGGGGAATAAGACCCCAAGATACCGATTGCGAGGCATCGGGATCAGCTCGACTTCGTTATTTCAGTTCACTATCGTTTCTAAAATCACAGTCTCCCTGATTTAATTATAGTTTGAATTAAGATTTCTTCATTTATTGGCTTGGTAAGATATTCATTAAAAATACTACCATATTTGCTTATTTCACTTTGCAGGGCATAGGCAGTTTGTGCTATAATAGGAATATCAGGATTAACTTTTTTTATTTTTCTTGCAACTTCATCCCCGTTCATATCAGGCATCTTTATATCCATTAATACAAGATCAATTTCAGTATGTTTTTTAAACAACTTCAGTGCATCTTTACCATCTTTGGCATGTATTACTTGGCAATTTCGTGATAACAATATCTCTTCAACCAAAATATAGTTGTTCATTTCGTCTTCAGCAACAAGTATTGTTAAGCCTAATAAAGAATTATTTTTAAAATCCTTTTCATTATTGGTTTTAGCTAAACGTTTAATAAAGGGAATACTAAAATAAAAAGTTGTACCCTTATCTATTTCAGATTCAAGCCAAATATCCCCATTTAATAAAGTAACAAACTCTTTACATATAGATAATCCAAGGCCGGTGCCTCCATGCTTCACACCACCTTCTAAATCAACCTGATAGAATCGGTTAAATATTTTTTCAAATTCATTTTTTTTAATCCCAATACCCGTATCCCGAACATGAAATATCAATTTTTCTTTTTCTAATTTACAACCGTATTCAATAACTCCTTTTCTCGTAAATTTCTTTGCGTTCAAAATAAGGTTATTCAATATTTGCATTAATTTGGTTTTATCAGACACTATTGTCATGCTTTTGTCCGGTAAGTTAATAACTGATTTTATTTTAACAGATGTATCCATTTTCATGACGGAATGCACTAATCTTATTTCATTAAAAAAGTCCCTGATGTTAACTTCTGACAAATCAATTTTTTCTTGTTTAGAATCAATCGATGCAATGGTTAAAATATCGCTAACAATAGATAACAACTGGTTGGCACTATTAATGATTATTGATGTGAATTTTTTTTGTTTTTCATTCGTGTCATCAATTTGTTGCAATAAGCCTGAAAAACCTATTATGGCATTCATTGGCGTGCGAATTTCGTGAGAAATGTTTTGTAAAAATGCCGTTTTTAGCCGATCACTGTCTTCCGCTTTTTCTTTGGCAGCAATTAATTCTTTCTCCATTTCTTTCTGCTTGGTTATCTCCGGAAAAATGATATAACCGGCTATAATATCATTGTTATCATTATAGATTGGGGTACCTGAAGCAATTTCCCAGCGTATCCTGCCATCTTTTCTTTTTATCATGATTACTTTGTTCTTCGTAATTTCACCCTTTAAGGTCAATGATAATGGCATATTTTTTAAGGGGATCAGTTCCCCTTTTTCATTAAATTCCTGCCAGCTAATTTTCATATCTGCTAATGCTGTACCCTCAGGGTTTGGTTCATTGAGGATGCCCAGGAATTCACGGCTTGCTGTGTTTACATACCGTATTATTCCATTGGGAAGGGAAACAAGGGCCATTGGTACGGGCGATTGTTCAAATGCTGCTTCAAGCAATATTTTTGTTTCCTTTAGTTCTTGTTCAGCAATTTTCCTTTTGGTTATTTCATCGTGCTGTACAATTACATTAACAAGTACACCATTCTCATCAATAATAGGGTAAGCTTTGTTAAAAAACCATTTTTTAGCAGGATCTGAAACATTTACACCTGTTGTTTCAGATGCATGACCAATATCGAAATTCACCTCCCAGGTAACGGTTTCATGCTTTTCAAATACATGTTTAAGTTTTTGATATACGCCTGTTTTTTTTATCTCTCCATCGTCAAAAATATTGTACTTTTTTCCTTCAATGTCTTCAGGTCGAACCCCAAAATATTCCGAAAGTTTAGGGTTTATCCTCACGCACCATCCTTCTGAATCAAGTAATTGCGTGCTTGTTGGCGACTGTAAAAACAATTGTTCAAACAAATTTTTTGTATGTTTTATTTCTAATTCAGCTTTTTTCTTTTCTGTAACATCAATTAAAACACCATTCCAAATGATAGAACCATCATTTTGCAACAGAGGGATAGAACTTCCTTTAATCCATTGAATTTCACTGTTATTGTCATTTACCATTCTATATTCGAGTTCCCATTGAGTAAGGTTCTTTCTTGATTGCTCAACGGACTCAACAAAAATAGCTTTGTCATCGGGATGAACATTTTCAAACAAAAAATCCTGGTTTAATAAGTAATTTAAAGGCCTTTTAAATATTCTTTCGGCACCTTTACTCATATATACCATTGAATAATCCCCTTTTGTACTGTATGTAAATTGATATATTGCACCAGGAAAATGATTTGAAATTTCCTTTAACAACGTCTCACTTTCTTTAAGGGCTTCTTCCGTTCTTTTCCGTTTTGTAATATTACGAAATACTACAACAAACTGGTTTTTTTCCAATGAATAAACCACTCCTTCAAAATTCTGGTCATTTAGTGGTGAATAATTTTCATATGAACAGCTTCCCCCATCAATAGCAACCTGAGCAAAAATATTAAGCCATTTTTTTAACTCTTCAGGTGGTAAAATTTCACTGGCACGTTTTCCTACAATATCCTCTTTACTAATACCAAAAATATTCTCAAATGCAGGATTTATATTGGTAGTTACATAATCAATTGGATTGTTATTATCATCAAACACAAGATAATGAATGGAACAGCCATCAATATTTTCATTAAAAAAGTTCAGATATTTTTCCTCACTCTGCTGGCCTTGGTTTTCCGCCATTTTTCTTTGTGTGAGATCATTTAATATTGCAACTGCAAATTCAACTTCATGGTTATCGTCTAAAACAGGAAAAATAGTTTCGTCTAAATATTTCTTTGTTTTATGGGTCTTCCACTTGTTTTTCTCGCTACCCAGGTCATATTCAAATTCTCGACGAAACGATTCCCCCTCGTAAACTTTTTCATAGGTTTTGCTAGCCCCATTTGCAACAGAAAAAGGATCAGAAAGGATGTTGAACTTTCCAATTCCTTCATGCATATCCGGTAATC
>JBNLCS010000636.1:0-3610 GCA_050303935.1 Bacteroidales bacterium | reverse complement strand
AGAGATGATAGTATAACTAATTTATTCAGTGGATTTGGTGGTGATCAGATGGTTTCATCATCAGGTTTTGAATTAATAAAAAGTTTGATTTATAAAAGAAAATATCTTAAACTGCTGCAATTAGCCCTTGAAAGAGACATAAGCAGGTATAGATTTTACGGGTCGATCTTACGTGAATTGCAGAATCAATTATTCACTAAAAATAGTCTTTTTAGAAATGAAACTCACTTATCACACCTCAATGAAAAAAAAATCAATACCCCAGAAGAGGTTTATAAAATTTTATTATACGAGAAATTGTTTTCTCCATATATAAATCAACGTATTGAGGATATTTACCTTCTTAGTAATGAATATAATTTCCAATATAGTTTACCATTTCTGGATATTGATTTAGTGAGAACTTATTTATCAATACCAATAAGCATATATTACAACCCAAACTGGCCTAGAAATGCAATTAGGCAAAGTATGACAGGAATTCTACCTGAAAAGATAAGAATTAGAAGAGATAAAAATATTGCAACCATTCCTTGGGCAATTAACAAAATTTATAATGAATCAGATGAACTCATTAATTTTCTGAAAAACCACAAAAGTGATGAATTCACTTCTTATTTGGTTAATACTAATGAACTAATCAGATTTCTTCAAAATATAAAATCAGGTATTCCTCCTGCCCGGCTGAACTACAGGCAATTTCTTATTAAATTATCTTTACTTTTGTTTTTAGACTTACACGAATCCAGTTAACAGAATGCTATATTTGTTACAATCACATAATTATTAAATTAAACTACCCTCAACTGCTCAACCACAAAATCAAAAACCTCTTTGATGGATTCATTAGGGCTTTTATCGTGTGTTGTTACAATATAATCTGGTTTTAGGGGATCTTCAAAAGGTGAAGTAATTCCAGTAAAATTTTTAATCTCCCCATTACGTGCCTTTTTATACAAACCTTTCACATCCCTTTCTTCACACACTTCAAGAGGTGTATTAACATATATTTCAATAAAGTTTTCATTCCCAATAATTGAACGTGCCATCTGCCTGATGTCAACAGTTGGCGAAATAAAACAATTAATAGTAATCACACCGGCATGGATAAACAGTTTTGATACCTCTGCAATACGCCTGATATTCTCCAATCTGTCTTCCTTTGTAAAGCTTAAATTACTATTTATTCCAGACCTGATAATATCTCCATCGAGCACTTGGGTTAGAAAACCATTTTCAAACAGCAGTTTTTCTACTCCCATACCAATGGTAGATTTCCCTGCACCCGAAAGTCCCGTAAACCATAATACTTTTGATTTTTGTTTCAAAAGTTTTTCTTTATCTGTTCTTGAAAGTAATGAATCAAATTGGGGAAAAATATTGTCTGTCATTCTTTTTAACTGTTTTTATACTCCTTATATATATTTGTTATTCCTTCTTTTAAACTAATTGTTTCTTTCCAGCCCAAACTGTTTAATTTTGAAACGTCCAATTGCTTTTTGGGGGTACCGTCAGGTTTGCTGGTATCCCATACTATTTGCCCTGTAAAACCAACTATTTCCTGTACAGTTTCAGCGAGCTGTTTTATGGTCAGATCTTTTCCCGTTCCAATGTTAATGTGACAATTGATTACTTCTTTTTTATCTCCTGCCAATAAAGGATGTTTAAAGTCAATATTCTCCATTATATAAATGCAAGCCCCCGCCATGTCATCAGAATGCAGAAATTCACGATAAGGGGAACCTGTTCCCCATAATGTAATACGAACAGTCCCATCTGAAGCACTTATACCGTATTTATTTAAAATCTCAATTATTCTATCGTTACCACTTTCTCCATTTATCCCCTCAATGGGTTTGTTATTCAGGTCTTGGGCAACAGCAGCCCAATCATTGTTCAATAAACATTTACCTAAATGCATCTTTCGCACAATTGCCGGTAAAACATGTGATTTTTCCAGATCATAATTATCATTTGGTCCATATAAATTGGTGGGCATTACCGAAATAAAGTTCGTACCGTATTGAAGGTTATAACTTTCACACATTTTCATTCCGGCAATTTTAGCAATTGCATAAGGTTCATTTGTATATTCAAGAGGCCCTGTTAATAAACTGTCCTCTTTCAGGGGTTGTTCAGCCATTTTTGGATAGATACACGAACTTCCCAGAAATAAAAGTTTTTGAACACCATATTTATAGCTGTAATGAATGATATTATTTTGAATCTGAAGGTTTTCATAAATAAACTGCCCCCTATAAGCATTATTTGCTACTATTCCTCCTACTTTTGCTGCAGCCACAAAAACATAGTCAGGCTTTTCCTGTTGAAAAAAACGTTCAACTTTTTCCTGGCTCATTAAATCTAATTCCTGAATAGTACGTAATACGAAATTGTTATACCCCTTTTTTTTTAGGTTTCGTAGAATTGCACTACCCACCAAGCCAGTGTGTCCGGCAATGTATATTTTATTGTTTAACTCCATTATTCAGATTTGGATTATAAAATTTATTCGAAATAGTTAAGTATTTCATATCCCCCATTTCTAAGATATTGTTCTTTTTTCATAAGTTTAAGGTCACTTGCTATCATGTCTTCCACTAATCCGTTGAGATCGTATTTTGGTTTCCATCCCAATTTTTGTTGCGCTTTGGCAGGGTTTCCAATTAAAAGGTCAACTTCGGTAGGCCGAAAATATCTTGGATCAACATTAACCACTTCGTTACCAATTTTCATATCCGGAAACTTACCATCATTAGATTTAATAAGGGCTTTCTCATCAGCACCTTCACCCTTAAATTCAAGCTCAGCGCCAACCTGTTCAAATGCCATTTTAACAAAATCCCTGATCTCAGTTGTAATCCCGGTTGCCAGAACAAAATCATCCGGCTTCTCCTGTTGAAGTATCAGGTACATTCCTTTAACATAGTCTTTAGCATGCCCCCAATCCCTTTTTGCAGATAAATTACCCAAGTAAATTTTATCCTGTAGCCCCAGCGCAATACGTGCTACCGCTCTAGTTATTTTCCTGGTAACAAAAGTCTCCCCTCTTATAGGTGATTCATGGTTAAAAAGTATGCCATTACATGCATACATATTATAAGCCTCACGATAATTTACGGTTATCCAGTAACCATATAGTTTGGCCACTGCATAAGGGCTCCTGGGATAAAATGGGGTTTTTTCACTTTGAGGGACTTCCTGTACAAGTCCATATAATTCACTTGTAGAAGCCTGATAAAACCTTGTCTTATTTTGTAAACCAAGTATACGAATTGCCTCCAGTATTCTTAAAGTACCTATACCATCTGCATTGGCAGTATATTCAGGCGTATCAAAACTCACTTTAACATGGCTCATAGCAGCCAGGTTATAAATTTCGTCAGGCTGGGTTTCCTGAATAATGCGAATCAGGTTTGTTGAATCAGTAAGATCTGCATAGTGCATAACGAAATTACGGTTCTCAACATGTGGGTCCATATATAGATGGTCGATCCTGTCGGTATTAAATAGGGAGCTTCTTCTTTTGGTACCATGAACCACATATCCTTTTTTTAGGAGATATTCAGCAAGATAAGCTCCATCCTGTCCAGTGATTCCGGTAATTAAT
>JBNLCS010000635.1:0-4519 GCA_050303935.1 Bacteroidales bacterium | reverse complement strand
TTTTTCCTGTATATCTTCCATTTTACGTAAAGACTTGGAATATTCATATCCTATCCAACCGTTTAACCTTCCTTCAGGTTTTCGTAATAATAATTCAATTCCATAGGCCTTTCCTTCTCCAAACCTGAGATCTTCTTCAATAAATTCGTTAAACTGGGGTTGGGCAAATTCTCGAAAAGACACCTGGTTTTTTGATTGTTTATAATATAATTCAGCAGATGCTTCGATAGTATTTTTGTGAAAATTTCTAAAATAGCCAACAGTGTATTGATTTGACAATTGTGGTTTAATATTGGGGTTAGCCGAGATCCATACGTCCAATGGGTTACCTGTGGTTGAATTTGAAGCAATAAGCATATATTGGGCTGTTCGGGCATAAGAGGCTTTAATGGATTGTTTTTCGTTAAAAATATAAGTCCCTGACAACCTGGGTTCTAAATTGTGATAAAACGTTTCGTTGGCATTGACTTCTCGTTCTCCAGTTACTATGTAATTTTCATCAACAATATTGATTGTGTTATTTCCTGGGTTAAAAAATGTTGAATACCGTACCCCGTAGTTTATTATAACCTGTTCACCAAGCTTCTGCTCATTGCGTGCATACATGGAAGTTTCTACACCCGGTATAGAGGGTAATTTAAAGTCAAAATCAATGGTATCCTGCCTGCCATTTATTTCTCCTACGTTTATATCATGATAGGTTGATTGTAAACCAAAACGGATGGTATTATCCTGGTCCAGGTAATATCCAAAATCTATTTTAGCCCCATAATCTTTAATAAACGCATCATAATTGAACGAGAATATCTTTTCATCTCTTCCAACCGTGAATTTGGTATTCATTAAATAGTCATAATTACTGGCCAAGATGGTATAATTAGAAAACAATTTACTGCTAAACAAATGGTTCCAGCGAAGTGTGCCGGTATAATTGCCCCAGTCGAAGCTGGTTGAAGCATTTTCATTAAATGAAAAGGCAAAAACATCCCTGCCAAAATATCCGGATAAATAAAGCCGGTTATCCTGGTTAATTGTATAGTTTAGCTTGGTATTCAGATCATAAAAATGGATTGGGAATTCAGTAATATTTTCATTCTTGGTTATGTTTTTTATTCCTTTAACAATAACATCCATATAAGTCCTTCTACCCGAGAGTATAAAAGAACTCTTATCTTTTACTATAGGGGCTTCAATAGTTAACCTGCTTGATAACAAACCGATGCCCCCATTGGCCGAAATCGACTTGTTGTTTCCATCTTTCATCCTGATATCGAGTACAGATGACAACCGGCCACCATATTCGGCGGGGATAGATCCTTTATAGATGTCTACATTTTTAATGGCATCGTTGTTAAAAACGGAAAACAGACCGCCCAGGTGTGATGCATTGTACACGTTTGCCTCATCAAGTAAAATAAGATTTTGATCACGTGATCCGCCTCGCACACTCATTCCTGCGCTTAACCCCCCGGTTGATTTTATACCGGGTAAAAGTTGCAATGTTTTTATTATATCGGTTTCCCCCATTAACACAGGGATTTTCTGAATGGTTTTTGCCGATAATTTTACCATACTCATATTGGAAGAGACTACGTTCTCGTTCTCACGTAGGGCGCTTACAACGATTTCTTGAATCTCAGATATATCTTCGTTCAATTCAATATTTAAAACCATATCATTTTGTAAGTTTATTTCTTTCTTTAAGGTTTGATAACCAATATAGTTAGCAAGAATGGTTTGTTTTCCTTTGTTGAGGGTTAATGAGTAAAAGCCATATTCATTGGTTGCTGTCCCTATGTAGGTCCCTTCCAGGTTGATATTCACACCTATTAACATTTCTCCGGTTATGGCATCTTTCACGTATCCGCTTAAAGTTGCCTTTTGTGATATGAGGTTACATGTTGTATTCAGTGATACTATTAATATAAACCATTTAAATGTATGCATCTGATATTGTTTAAAGTCAATTTGTAACAAATATACATGTTACTTGAGAAGCCATACATGTAAAAAATGTTAATTATTTAAAAATTTTCCTTTTTCATGAATCTCCTAATCAGTACAAAAAGAAAAGAAGAAAATAACAAACAGCTTGCAAAAACATACCAGGTAATTTCATAACCGAATTTATCAACAAGCTGCACCCCACCATAAGAACCAATCATATGGGCTGAACTAAATGTCATTGTGAAAAGGGCCATGTAATCACCTTGTTTGCCCCGTAAAGAACGGTCAAGGGCAAAACGGTTTAAAAATGGAAAATTGATAAGTTCACCTAATGAAAGCAAAACAAAAGATAAAACAACATAAACGGTTAAAATACCGGCATTTAAAATTAAAAAGCTTCCTGTAAAAAGCAACGTACTGAAAATTAAAATCTTGTAAATTGAAATATTGTTGCTTTCCAGTTTTTTTATTGCGGGCATCTCAAACACAAAAACAATGAGGCCTACCATCATCATCAAATATCCTATTTGATCTTCTTTCATAAAATGTATTTCATCGAGAAACAAGGGAATGGTTGAAAAAAACTGGAAAAAGGCTATCCCTATCAATAACATGGCCAATAGAAATATCCAGTAAATACGATCTTTATAAGGAGATAGTTTATTGGAACTTTTTGCTTGTTTTTCATCCCTTTTACTTTGTTTTTTATTTAATAACAAAATAAAAAGAAAACCTGCTGCAATGCAGGTTAAGCCATCTATCCAAAATATCATATTGTACCCAATGTGCCTGATAAAAATACCTCCCAATGCCGGGCCAACAGCAAAACCAAGATTAATGGCCAACCGGAATAAGGTAACCGACCGTGTTCTGTTTTCAACACGGCTATATGTGTTTATTGCGACATAGGCGGCAGGTCTGAAGCTATCTGACACAACAAGGGACAAAAATAAACCTCCGGCTAATAAAAAGGCATTACTAATAAATTGCAACGTAATAAACTGTATTCCTGAAATTAATAAACTCCAGAACATTATATCGTAAAAACCTATCCGGTCGGTAAGTTTGCCGCCAAGCCAGGCCCCCAACATAGAACCGGCACCAAATGATAATAATATCATGCTTACGGCATCATTTGAAAAGCCTAATTCTTTTTTCATGTAAATGGCCATAAATGGAAAAACCATGGTTCCAGTCCGGTTAATTAAAGTTACCAAAGCCATGAGCCAAACTTCCTTTCTTAACCCCTTAAAAGAATCAACATAATAAAGAAAAAAGGACTGGATCATAAAGTGTACATTTTATAAGGAAAAAGAACTGCAAAGGTAAGATTTAAATAAACCTGTTTCGTTAAAACAAATATAAAAATTCAACAAAATTGTGATTTTTCTGTGATACTAGTTACCGAGGTTTGAATAAAAAAAGAAATTATGAATAAAAATAAAAGTTTTGTAACCACAGTTTTACTTATCATAGTTGCAGGTAGTGCTTATTCTCTTTTTGCGCAACAGCAAAACGTTAAAAAAGAGGTTAAAAAAACAGAGAATGAATGGCATAGTGTACTCAATGATGAAGAATACCGGATTTTACGTGAAAAAGGCACTGAACCTGCATTTTCAGGAAAGTACTGGGACCATAAAGAAAAAGGTATGTATGTTTGCAGGGGATGTAGCAACCCATTGTTTCATTCTAACACTAAATTTAAGTCAGGTACCGGATGGCCCAGTTATTTTAAACCGGTTAGTGATACCAGTATAATTGAACAGGTTGATAAAAGCCATGGCATGATCAGGACTGAAGTGTTGTGTGCTAAATGTGATGGCCATTTAGGACATGTTTTTAAAGATGGCCCGGAGCCAACCGGTTTACGATATTGTATAAATTCAGCTTCACTAAAATTTGTAAAAGATTAAAATTGAATTATTATGAAAATTATGTTAATATTAACCGGTTTTGTATTTTCATTATGGACATGCAAAGCCCAAACAAATAATCCAGATATGGAACCAATGCAAAATGAAAAAACAGAAATAGCTGTATTTGGTGGTGGATGCTTCTGGTGTGTAGAAGCTGTATTCCAGGAATTGAAAGGGGTGTATAAGGCTGAATCAGGTTACGCCGGGGGAAACGTTAAAAACCCTTCATACAACGCCGTATGTTCCGGAACAACAGGACATGCTGAAGTGGTTAAAATTACATTTGACCCCGATGTGGTTTCTTTTGAAACGTTGCTGTCCGTGTTTTTTAAAACCCATGATCCCACTTCCTTAAACAGGCAGGGGAATGATGTGGGAACACAATACAGATCAGTAATTTTTTATACATCCGATATTCAAAAAGAAACTGCAGAACGCATTATTAAGGCATTAAATAGTGAACATGCTTATTCCAAATCAATTGTAACAGAAGTTTCTAAGTTGGATACGTTTTATATGGCAGAAGAATATCACCAGAATTATTATTTGAACAACCCGAACCAAGGGTATTGTTCGTATGTGATACAACCAAAAGTTGAGAAATTCAGGAAAGTTTTTGAAGATAAATTGAAGGTGGGATATAAATAATAACGGCT
>JBNLCS010000634.1:0-3095 GCA_050303935.1 Bacteroidales bacterium | reverse complement strand
ACTAACTATTATTTTGCTTATGAATGGTATTTGTACTTCTGCCCAAACGAAGTGGAATACAAAATCTAAAAAGGCCACTAATTTTATCGAACAAGGATATGAAAAATTAGGACTTGGCGATAATGCAGGCGCAATGGATTTTTTCTTACGTGCCATTGATGCTGATAATAAATTTGTGGAAGCATATCTCAGTATAGGTCAGCTATATGAAAATCAAATGGAGTTTAAGAAGGCTTCGGAATACTATTTGAAAGGTCATGAATTGAACCCCGGATTGTTTAATCAAACCCTAATGAGCCTTGGTAGGGTAAATTACCTGGCTGGAAGATATGCTTTGGCGAAAGAATTCTTTTCCGATTTTCTTAAGCAAGAAAATAAATCAAAAAAAAATGTACAAAAGGTTAATGAATATTTAAAGAGCTGCAATTTTGCAATTGAAGCAATTAAAGATTCTTTAGACATCAATCTTATAAATCTGGGTGATTCTGTAAATTCTGAATATAATGATTACTGGCCCTCTCTCTCGGCTGATGAACAATATTTGGTTTTTACTTCACGTATTCCCGTCAAGGTTGAAAACCCTCCTGCCGGAGGTTATAGCCAGGAAGATTTTTTTATTTCAAGCAAAGTTAATGGGAGTTGGACTAAGGCAAAAAATATGGGAAGCCCTATTAATACAAATGAAAACGAAGGAGCCCAGTCTCTATCTACAGATGGTAAATTACTTTTTTTCACAGCATGCAACAGGGATGATGGTGAAGGAAGGTGTGATATATATTATTCCGTGAATGATGGCGGCATATGGAGTGAACCCAAAAACCTTGGGACACCGGTAAATAGTCAATATAACGAGAAACAGCCTTCTATTTCACCGGATGGTACTACTTTGTATTTTGTGAGTAACAGGCCTGGCGGATATGGAAAAGAAGATATCTGGAAAAGTACATTTATCGAAAATGGATATTGGACAAAACCGGAGAACCTTGGAGATAGCATTAATTCATCCGGTGATGAACAATCACCATTTATTCATCCTGATAACAAAACACTTTATTTTTCATCAAATGGACACCTGGGGATGGGGGGGCAAGATATTTTTATAAGCAGGCAGAAGGATAATAATAACTGGAAAAAAGCAATAAATATGGGGTATCCCCTTAATACCCCAAACGATGAAATAGGTCTTTTTGTAAGTGCTTCTGGTGAAAACGCTTATTTTGCTTCAAATATGAACCGTGAAAAAGGCCTTGATCTTTATACGTTTCAAATGCCTCAAAAATTTACTCCACAGAAAGTTTCCTATATGAAAGGTATAATATATAGTGCGGATACCAAACAAAAACTGGCTGCAAAATTTCAGGTGATTAATTTACTAAGTGGGGATACAGTGTGCAATGCTTGGTCTGATTCACAAACTGGATATTTTTTAATAACTATTCCAACTGATCAGGATTATGCCCTTAATGTTTCAAAAAAGGGGTATTTGTTTTATTCAGAGAATTTTGCATTTACCAATAATTTTTCAAAAAAGGCCCCATTGCAAAAAGACATCCCACTGGAACCAATAAAAATTGATAAAAAAATAGTACTTAAGAATGTTTTTTATGAAACAGGATCATATTTACTTAAAAGTGAATCAAAAATTGAGCTTGCAAAGGTAAAAGAGTTTTTATCTTTAAACACGAATGTTAAAGTAGAAATAAGTGGGCATACTGATAATACAGGAAGTTCAGGATTTAATATGGAGTTATCGCTTAAGCGGGCTGAAGAAGTTGCTAATTATTTGATAGAAAAGGGTATTGATGAAACCCGGTTAACTGCAAATGGATATGGTGAAAAGTTACCTTTGGGCGATAATAATACAGAAGACGGAAGGGCTGAAAACAGAAGAACTGAATTAAAAATAACCGCTTTATAATGGCAGGAACACCGGAAGAGATCGTTGACCATAAAACCAAGCTGGAAGAAAAAATTTCCAGGCTTGAAAAGAGTTTGTCTGAGTTAAAGAAGCAGGAAGAACAAGCTACCTTTAATCACCAGATCACAGAACATCTTTTGCAACGTGCTGGAATAGGGTACTTTGTAACCGATGAAAAATTATCCATTAAAAAAGTAAATGAAGCCTTATTAACTGATTTGAATGTTGAAGAGTCAGAATTAATTGGGAAAACTCCTGAAGAGTTGCATAATGAAGGTTTAATAGACTTGTCTGAAATAGAAAAAACATCATTTGAAGAAAAAAGATTTACGAATAAACCTGCTTACATTTTTTTTAGGAAGAAACCAGACGAAAAATATACAGAACAATTCCAGAAACATTCCAATGATCTGGTAGACTTAATGACTGATGGCATTATACAATTCGATAATTCTGGTAGGTTAGTCTTGTTGAACCGGGTTGCTCAAGATATCCTAAATATTACACATGCTGAAGGAAACCTTAATATTTATAACATAAAAGCACTGCAGCATCATGTTATTATTAATGACTATGAAAATTGTATTCAAAGTGGTAAAACACTGGGCGGGAAAAAAAGTATCATCCAAAAAGGGTCTGAAAATTTGTTTGTTGAATATTCATTTGTACCTATAAAAAACGTCAATAATAAAATTACCGGGGCTATTTTAACCTTTCACAACAATAACGATGAACTACAGATCCAGGAAGAGCTTATCAGGATTCTCACTGCACTTGATAACACTGGAGTGGCAATTATTACTACCGATGCAAATTATAAATTGTCATATGTAAATCGTTCGGCTGTTTATTTGTGGGGACACAGGAACAATGGTGAAATGGTGAAGGATAATTCGTTAAAAGAATTATTTGACAAAGAAAGTTTTGAAAAATTAACGGGTCATTGGAATAAAATGGTGAGTGATAGGGTGTATTATTTTACCGATGAAATGGTGGCCCTTTCGGTAAATAATAAGCCCATACCGGTTGAGGTAAAAGCGACGCTTATCACTGATACCAACGAAAACCCCGAAGGTATTACCTTATCGGTTAACGACATAACTGAACATTTAAAATCCAGGAATGAATTATTGCAGGCAAAAGAAATGGCCGAGGAGTCTGATAAATTGAAATCAGC
>JBNLCS010000633.1:0-10218 GCA_050303935.1 Bacteroidales bacterium | reverse complement strand
ATACCTGTCATCAATAGTTGTTTCACCGTCCTGATTTTCCAAAAGATCGAGCAAGTCGGCATATTGATCGCGAGATGAAACAATAACCACATCTTTATAGTTTTTAGCGGCAGCCCTGATAAGTGAAATTCCCCCGATATCTATCTTTTCAATAATATCCTGATGTTCTGCACCTGACTTAACTGTTTCTTCAAATGGATATAGATCTACAATGACCAGGTCAATTTCGGGTATTTCATATTGTTTTAGCTGATCAATATCGGAACCCAGTCCCCTCCTTGCAAGTATTCCCCCAAACACTTTAGGGTGCAATGTCTTTACCCTGCCTCCCAAAATAGAAGGATAACTGGTTAGATCTTCAACTGGTATAACTTTAACACCAAGTTCTTTAATAAATTTTTCTGTACCTCCTGTTGAGTAAATTTCAACTCCCAATGCATCTAATTTCTTAACAACCGCATCAAGACCATCTTTATAAAAAACCGATATCAATGCAGATTTAATTTTTTTGTTATCCATTCGTGAAAAATTATTGAATTATAAATTTGATTTACAACCTTTTATTTAAATGTTACTATATATGTTCTTTAAATATAATACTTTTCATCAATAGCATTGGTAAATATAAAAAAGATTTTTCGCTCATGATGAAGCACTTGCAAAATTTTATAAAAAGTTATTAAAGTCTGCTAAACACCATTGTTGCTATAGTGAAATAAACAAATAAACCAACAATATCATTAAAAGTGGTGATAAACGGTCCTGTAGCCAAAGCAGGATCAATTTTAAAACTGTTTAACACAAGAGGAATGAATGCCCCAAACACTGTTGCAAAAATGATGACACTAAACAAAGCAATACTGACTGTAAGGGTAAGGTTTATATCATTTTGTGGAAAAATAAACATTGTTACCAAGACAATTAAACTACTAAGTATTATTCCATTTATCAATGCCACCATAAACTCTTTTAATAATTTTTTTCCTGTACTTTCAAAGCCCATGGTATTATTTGCCAAACCCTGTACTATTATTGAGGATGACTGGACACCTGCATTTCCTCCCATGGCAGCAATTAAAGGGGCAAAAAAGGCAAGTCTATGGTATTTCTCAAGCATCCCACCATGCAAAGACATTACGGATGCACCTAACAGTCCTCCCAGCAGCCCTAATAACAACCATGGTAAACGTGCCCTTGTAAGTATCCATACCTTATCCCCTGATTCAACATCTTCAGTAATACCCGAGATCATCTGGTAATCTTTTTCTGCTTCTTCCCGTATTAAGTCAACCACATCGTCAATCGTGATACGACCCACAAGTTTACCAATGCTATTTACTACAGGAAGCGAGACAAGGTCATACTTATCCATAATATTCGCAACCTCTTCTCCTGAAGTTTCCGCTTTAACAGAATATACATCTTGTTTATATAAACTCTCAACTTTTTCGTTTGAATTCGAGATTATTAATTTTTTCAACGATAATGTACCTTTTAATATCCCATCATTATCAACTACGTAAACATTATACAACTCATCAATATCTTCTGCTTGTTTTCTAATCTCTTTAATACAGGTTGTTACGTTCCAGTTCTCATTCACTTTAATGAGTTCCTTGGCCATCAAACCACCGGCAGTATCTTCATCATAATTTAACAGGTCAACTATGTCTCCGGCCTGCTCAACATCGCTAATGTGCTGCAAAATCTCTTCCTGTTTATCTTCAGGCAGCATACCAAGCACATCGGCAGCATCATCAGAATCCATCTCATCGATAAACTGGCTTGCTATGATTTCGCTTGGCATGGTAGACAAAAACGTTTCCCGATCATCTTCTTCCATTTCACTTAACACATCAGCAGCCAATTCTTTATCAATGGTCAATAATAAAAAACGTGCTTCATCGGGAGTAATCGCGCTATAAATACCAGCTATGTCAGCGGCATGAAGATCATCGAGAAACAAAAGGCAAAGCGATGTATCTTTTGTTGCAATTACAGTTTTTAATAAATCAATATATTCCCTGGTTATTTCGAATTGCATGGTTCAATATGTTTATTTGGTCAACATCCCAAGCCGATATGAACAAGCCTAAATCAAGCTTAGTTTTTAAATAGTTAAGAAAGCAATAAGAAAAAACAAATCATTTGTCAATTTATTTTTAGTATAAATTGGCCTTAACTTTTCAAGCGCAAAATTATAAATTCATTTTACATTATTTGCAATATATAAAAAATCTTCTGTTTCAAGTTGTTCTGGACGTTTACCCAATAGTTCAAGGTTTATTTTGGAAAGATCAAACCCTTTCAATGAATTTTTCAACGTTTTCCTTCGCTGGTTGAACGATTTTTTTACCACGTTAAAAAATATTTCTTCATCACATGATAACCCGGTCCGCTGATTACGCGTTAACCTGATTACAGCAGATTTAACTTTTGGTGGTGGCACAAAAACCTTTTCAGATACTGTAAACAAATATTCAGTAGCGTAAAATGTTTGTATCAACACACTTAATATGCCATATTCTTTTGAACCCGGACCGGTACAAATCCTTTGCGCCACCTCCTTTTGGATCATACATACCACTTCTTCCACACGTTCTTTTTGCCCAAGGATTTTAAAAAACAACTGGCTGGAAATATTATAAGGAAAATTTCCCAAAACCACAACCTTTCCTTCAAAATAATTTCCTACACCATTTTCTAAGAAATCGGCTTCATAAAATTGTTCCTGTTTATCCGGAAATGTTTGATTTAAGTAATCAACTGATTCCTTATCTATATCAACCGATATGAAATCCTGGTTATTCTCGATTAATAATTGGGTTAAAATACCTGTTCCAGGGCCAACTTCAACAATTGGTAAACCAGAATTGCTTATTGACTTTACAATTTTATGTGCAATATTTTTATCTTTTAAAAAATGTTGTCCAAGTCGTTTTTTTGGTGTTACCCGGTACATTTATACTGATACTTTTAAATTTGCGAAAACAAAGATAATTAGTATCAGTTATACCGCCATTTTATTTTTGCAATTTAAAATGAAAGCGGTATATTATCATGTATTATTATACCGAAAGAACTCAGGTTTGTAAAAAACATAAACCTGGTTCTTCCGCGTATAACTGGTTCTAAACACCTTTGCTTTAACAAACTTGTTAAGAACCAGTATAAATTTATGATACTAAAAACGAATTAAATTGCCGATAAAAGTAAAACGAATATCTAACATAATTTATTTACACAGAAATAAATTGATTCTTATTCTTAAAATTAGCGTTTCTTTATCGGCCTTATTTTTCCTGTTCTGGAAAATAAAAAACCAAACAACCGTTGAAGATTTAATCAATGTATTTTCAGAATTTAATATTTACAAAACAATCTTTTGTGTTTTAACAGTGCTATTAGCCGTACCTAATTTACTGCTGGAAGGGCTGAAATGGAAAACATTACTGCAAAACATTGAAAAAGTAAATATTTTAAATGCTATGCGGGCTGTATTGGCAGGAATGTCAATCTCCATGTTAACGCCCAACAGACTTGGGGAAATTCCTGGAAGGTCGGTTTTTACTTCTCCTGGAAACAGAAAAAAAGCCTTACTAGCCGCTTCTGTTGGGAGCCTCAATCAGGCTTTTGTAACCATTTTCATGGGAACAATTTCCATTTTTTTGTTAAACAATTTTTACAATTTTGGTAGTAAAGGGTTTTCTAACTTCAAATTTTCAATAATAATTACAGCTTTAATAGTAGTCCTGTTATTAACCTTTTCTTTAGAGCCAATCAGGAAAAAAGTGAACGAGCATAAACAAAAAATCGGCAAACTGATAGAAGGGAATGTGATCTATAGAACTTTTATCCTTTCAATTTTACGATATATAATTTTCACATGTCAGTATTTTATTTTACTTAAAATTTTTCACGTAGATATTTTATGGACCCAAGGCTTTTTAGCCATTGCAGCCACTTACCTTGTTCTTTACATCACACCCTTTTTAACCATAACTGAACCAGGTGTCAGGGGAAGCGCCTCAATATTGTGTATTGGTTTTTTCAGCGATAATATAATGGGAATTTTGTTGGCCGGATTATCTATTTGGTTAATAAACATTGCCTTACCTGCGCTTACAGGGTCTATACTTCTCTTAAGACATAAAAGATCACTTCAGCCAGTGGGATAAATCTTTATTAATCAGTTCAGCGGTTTTGGTAACATTTTCAGCGTATAATTTCTTCACATATACCTTCTCAAAATCGGACATAACAGGAAACTTTTCGTTATAAAAGATATTTTTCAACCTTTTCTTCATATTTTCAGAAACCAGGGATTTTATAACATTTTTTGCCCCTGTTTTAACAAGGAATGTATTCATTCGGGAATGACCGGGCACCAGCGCTTTGTTGTGTTCTGAAAATGATTTAAATGAAATATTTTTTACTTCAAGAAATTCAAAACATGCTGACATTAATCGTTCGGGAGCATTTTTTAATTCGTCAAACAGAAATATTTTTACCTTGTCAGCTGAAAAAATATCGAAATATCTTTTAATTTGCTCATAATACATTCCCAATTCTACAAAAAGCTCTGACTTTCCCCATCCTTTATCAGGATGTTGCATATCTTTTTCAAGCGCTTTTTTAAACGATAAATGTGTAAACCCATAGCGCAAAGCCATTAGATAATGCGAAAATATCCGTTCAACAGGGTTTCTTATAATAATAATGATTTTTGCATTTGGATTACATCCATAAATATTTTTTGCCGCAACCTGAGAAAACAAATAAGAAGTACTGGCTTCACCTTTTATTTTGTTTCTACCAGCAGGTTCAAACAGTGCATCGTACTGCCCCTTTTTTCGTATAAATGCTAATTGTAATGGCTTTAGGGGCCTGTCGTTAAAATAGTTGTCATTTTCAAGAAATGTATTTTTACGGTAGGTAGAACAAAAATCATCCACGTTAATGTCCGTACTGAAAAAGTTTGGTTCTTTAACAGGGCTCATGTAAATATCCGGATGTTGATCAAGATAATTATACAATGATGTAGTACCGGCCTTAGCGGCACCTACAAGAAAAAAATCCGGTTTATTATCAATGCTAATCATTTTTTTTAAACAGATAAAAACCAATAGGGTAGGTAGTAAATTTAAAGTTTTTATACAAAACCATTACTGCCAATATATTCCACAAGACTATCGATGATGCAGTAGAAATTGCCGCCCCGTTTATTCCATAAAGAGGGATTAAGAACAGGTTTAAAATAATATTCACTATAACCGTAAAAATCAATATGTTTCTAACACTTACTTCTTTCCCTATCATGTTAAGCAATGATATTGAAGAGCTTGAAAACGCACTAAATGCCTGACCAATCGTTAAAATTAGTAATGATTTAACACCAATTACAAATTCTTGTCCGAAAAACCCTAACAAAAAATCCGGGAAAAGCAGGATAAAAATAAAAATAGGAAATGAAAGGGAAAAAATTAGTAATGTGGTTTGTTTAACAAACTTTTTTAAACCTTTCATATTTTTTTGGGCAAAAAGTTCAGCATATTTAGGCATAGCTATGCTATTTACACCTACTAAAATTACGGCATTCAGTGCTGCTATTTTGAGGGCAATACTATAAACGCCAACCTGGTCTTCGTTTATAAATGCACCCAACATTAAAATATCGGTCCAATTAAGTACAAGAAACAATGAATTTGAAAGCAACATCGGAACTGAAAGTCTCAATAATTTGTTCCAGCTTTCAGTTTTAAAGGTAAATGTTGTTATTTTTTCTTTCAACCCCCTTACCGATACGGAAAGTTCCCTGGTTATAAAAACAAAACTTACAATAACCATGAGCAGGATAGAAATAAAAATGGAAATAACAATTAAAAAATCGTTTGGAAAAAACGAAAATCCAATGATAATAAACAATAAAGAGATCGTGAACAATGACCCATTTTGAAAAACAGAATATAAAGTAACATTTTTAAGTGCTTTAAATGTTTCAGCATTTATGTTCATTATGGAGAATGGCAAAATAGCTGCACATATTAGCAAAATATGATTAACATATGGTTTGTCTTCAAAAAAAATGGTATTTACCATATTTGATGTAAGTGCCAATAACAGCGATAGGATTAAAGCCATAGTTATTACAAGTACCATCACTTTTCGGTATACTTTTGGAATTAAGGCCCCCCTGTCCGTAGACGAATAAGATGCGATTAATTTTACTATTGCCGTATCAAATCCAAGTTTTGAAACAACAGAAATGATCATCAGGATTGTCCGCAATACAGAAAAAACACCCACCCCTTCATCTCCAAATTTATCAGCCAGTACCCAATAAAAAAGGTATTGCAGCAGTACGCCCAATACCCTGAAAAAAAGGGCAATAAAACTGCCCTTCAAGAGTTCGGTTACGTGAATATCCGATTTTATTTTTTTTAGCAAGGTTTACCTTATAATTTTGATTTGATATTTTTGGTTTCTTCTTCAAAACCAGGCTTTTCCAACAACGCAAACATATTCTTTTTATACGCTTCAACACCAGGTTGATCAAATGGGTTTACCCCAAGTATGTAGCCACTTATACCACAAGCCATTTCAAAGAAAAACATCAACTGTCCTAAAGAATAGGCAGAAATATTTTCTATTTCAACTTGTATATTGGGCACCCCACCATCAATATGGGCAAGTACGGTACCTAACTCTGCCATTTTATTCACTTCATCAACACGTTTGCCAGCCAGGTAATTTAGCTTATCCAAATTATCTTCATCTTTGGGTACCAATACTTTATAATTTACAGATTTAACCGAAATAACTGTTTCAAAAAGAATGCGTTCGCCTTCCTGAATGTATTGCCCCATTGAATGCAGGTCACTAGAGTTATCAACACTTGCCGGATATATACCTAAGCCATCTTTCCCCTCACTTTCACCATATAACTGTTTCCACCATTCTGAAACATAATGAAGTTTATTATTGTAATTTACCAGGATTTCAATTTTTTTACCTTTATTGTATAATGCGTTACGAACAGCTGCATATAAAGCAGCCGGATTTTTGTCTAAATTCGTTTCGGTGGTAGTAAGTTTTTCCATATCAACAGCCCCTGTAACAAGTTGCCCTATATCATGTCCGCAAATGGCCAATGGAACCAAACCAACAGGGGTCAGGACACTATACCTTCCACCAACATCGTCAGGTATCACATACGTTTTATACCCTTCTCTGTCTGCCAACTGCCTTAAAGCGCCTTTTGAAGCATCGGTTATCGCAATAATTTTAGATTTTGCAGCTTCTTTGCCAATTTTGTTTTCCAGGTGGTTTTTTAATATTCTAAATGCAATAGCCGGCTCGGTGGTAGTCCCCGATTTTGAAATTACTACGATACCATATGTTTTCTTATCAAGTAATTCTATCAACTCGTGCAAGTAGTCTTCTCCAATGTTATGACCGGCAAATATCATTAGCGGATTTTCCCTGTGCTCATTTAAAAACTCAAAATTATTAACCAGGGCATCGTTTACAGCTTTAGCCCCAAGATAGGAACCTCCTATCCCTATTACCACACAAATATCAATACCTTGTTTAAAAACGGTAGCTGTATTATTTATTTCTTCAATCTGTTGCTTTGAAATTGACGATGGCAGGTTTACCCACCCCAGGAAATCATTACCGTTCCCTGTTTTGTTTACCAAGGCCTGAATATTTTCATTTACCTGCTGCTGATAACTATCTATATCACTTTTTGAAACAAAAGAAGTTACCTTTTCAATGTTTAGTTTTAATGCTGTCATGATTAAATGTTTTCTAAAAAATTATGCTTTGATACCTTCAAGCCAGTTTTTCACTTCATCAGGCAAAGGCGCCTTTAAGCCAAGTTTATTCTTTTTGTTGAAACCACATATATCCTGGTGTAACTTACCATGCTTTTCAACTTCCCCTAATTTTGCCAGGGTTTTAAACCCAAGTTTTTTAAGTACATCGACCCATTCTTGGGGTATTCCTTTTTCTATGTATTTTTCATCAGCATCCACACTTTCTCTTTTCTCCGGCCTCATTTGTGGAAAGAACAACACATCCTGGATGCTTGTGTTGTTGGTCATGATCATGGCAAGGCGGTCAATACCAATACCCATACCCGAAGTAGGGGGCATTCCATATTCAAGTGCGCGTACAAAATCGTAATCAATAAACATGGCTTCATCATCGCCACGTTCCATAAGTTTCACCTGTTCTTTAAAACGATCAAGCTGATCAATCGGGTCATTTAATTCGGTGTAAGCGTTGCATAATTCTTTGCCATTTACCATCAATTCGAAACGTTCGGTTAATTCAGGATTATCACGATGTTTTTTGCAAAGCGGGGACATTTCGACCGGATAGTCAGTAATAAATGTGGGTTGTATATAATGCTGCTCGCATTTTTCACCAAAAATTTCATCAATAATTTTTCCTTTGCCCATAGAACCATCAATATCAACGTTAAGTTGTTGACATGTTTCCCGGAGTTGTTTTTCATCCATACCTGAAATATCTATACCGGTATGTTCTTTTATGGCATCGTACATGGAGATCCTTTTAAATGGCCTTTTAAAGTTAATTTCCTTATCGCCAAACTGAACGTTAGATGTTCCATGCAGGTCAAGGGCTACTTTTTCGATCATTTCCTCGGTGAAATCCATCATCCAGTTATAATCCTTATAGGCCACGTAAATTTCCATCACCGTAAATTCAGGATTGTGTGTACGGTCCATCCCCTCATTTCTAAAATCTTTGGCAAATTCGTATACACCATCATACCCTCCAACTATGAGACGTTTTAGATATAGTTCATTTGCAATACGCAAATACAATGGAATATCAAGAGCATTGTGATGGGTAACAAATGGACGGGCTGCTGCCCCACCTGGTATTGATTGCAATATTGGTGTTTCTACCTCCAGGTATCCTCGTGAATTAAATAATTCACGCATCGAGTTAATGATTTTTGTACGCTTAACAAATACATCACGCACCTGGGGGTTCAAGATGAGATCAACATATCGTTGACGGTACCTCATCTCCAGATCAGTAATATTGTCCCACGTTTTGCCCTCTTTTTCCCGAACCACGGGCAATGGTCGTAAAGACTTGCTTAACACCTTAAACGATCTAACATAAATTGATGTTTCCCCCATTTGAGTTTTGAATACATAACCTGTAACACCAATTATATCACCAATATCAAGATGCTTTTTAAAAACCGTGTTGTATAATGTTTTGTCATCGCCCTCACAAATATCATCACGACGGAAATACAGTTGAATTTTTGCACTGCTGTCTTGCAAAACAACAAAAGATGCATTGCCCATCACCCGTCTGTTCATTATCCTACCGGCAATGGATACATCCTGATAATTTTTCTTATCTTCCGAAAAATTATCAAGAATTTCTTTAGCTGTTACATTTACTTCGTAAGCCTCCTGAGGATAAGGGTCAATTCCCAGGTTTCTTAATTCTTTCAATGAATTTCTTCTGATAATTTCCTGTTCACTTAATTCGTTATAATCCATCTGTTTTCAAAAATTTTTGCAAAGATAGAATAAGTTAGGAGAAATATAACAAACAGAAAGATGTAAAACTCCGATATTAGAGACTGTTTAAAATTCGTTTTTGGAATTTTTTATGGTGTATTTTTGTTCCAGATGAGGCGGATTAGATGCGAATAGCATTGACTATTTAAAGAAAATCCAACAAAATATGGGACAAAAATACACATAAAAAAACTGAAGGATGAAATTTAAACAGTCTCTAAATGCAATGCATGAAAAGTAAAAAGGGGAACTGGTTAATGCCCCCCGTTTCTAACTTTTACCATCGTAAATTTTGTTTTCGCATTATAGTTTTTCATGGTCAAACATTTGTTTACAAAATGGCTCTATATAGTTAGGGTAAGTTCAACTTATAATTTTGGCATTTTTGCCACATTAAAACCAAAGCTAATACCAATTATGCTCCCTTGTTTTCTTGGTGATATATAAAAGTTAAACGGAACATTCAGGTAGCCTGACTTAAATGTTTTCCCCACCGCAATAATCAAATTTGTTGACGGTTCCATGCCCCCCCTGCTATCAATCGCATGTTCAAGTTCATAAGAGCTGCCTTCCGGTAAAATTGATGTTTTATGCCAATGGCCATCATTGTCATAATAACCTTTGGCTGTTTTTACAGCCC
>JBNLCS010000632.1:0-3712 GCA_050303935.1 Bacteroidales bacterium | reverse complement strand
ATGATGAATTTCTCAAAAATCTATATACTTATGAATTCTTTTTTTCTGAATAGTCGGTGTCTCAGATGAATCCTTAATCAGCGGTCCTGCCTTCGAAAAAATGCCGGCTTTCTCCTCTTAGCCGGTGTTTTTATTCTATGCGCTTTAGCAGTTCAAATAATTCATCCTTCCTACGGTGTGACAGCGGTATTTTGGACCCATCAACCATTTTTAACAAGTTGTTTCTTTTATCGAAGCGTTCCACGCGTTCAATATTCACCAAATATGATTTATGTGCCCTGAAAAACCCGTAAGGCAAAAGCTTTTCTTCCAAATCTTTCAATGTTTTGGTCATCATTATTTTGCGGTTGGGCAACACATGTACCACACAATACATCCGGTCTGCCTCACAATAGGTAATATCACCAACGGTTACCATTTCCACGGTCTCGTTGGAGTTAAGAAAAACCTTTTTGGCCTGGTCTTTAAACTTTTCTTCCTTATTGTTTTCCAAGCTTTCCCTCACCTTTAACACGGCCTTTGCCAATTCTTCAGGGTCAACCGGTTTTAACAAATAATCCAGGGCATTCACTTTAAAGGCATTAATGGCAAATTCGTCATGGGCCGTAATAAAAATAATTTTGAAGTTTACGGGCCCTATTTTGTTTAGCAAGTCAAAACCGGTACCATCGGGCATGTTAATATCCAGGAAAACCAATTCGGGCTTCACCATTTCAATAAGTTCAACCCCTTCCTGTACATTTTCGGCGCTGGCCAGCACTTCCACATCGGGACATATAAGTTGCAGCATGCGCAACAATGATTCACGCGCTTTTTTCTCATCATCAATGATGACTGATTTCATGGTATGTTCTCCTCTTGTATTGAAATGGCAAGATATTTATTAATTTTTAAGAATAAAAGAAACATGGGCGTAAATATGGAATGTTGGATGAATGGATTATTGGATTATTGGAAAAGGTATGTTTGTTGTTAAATTATCCAGGGTAAGCTTATCAAAATTTTATATCTATGAATAATAAGCAATCGATACATCTGAATTTAAAATTTGTTTTCACAAAAAAGCTGTATATCTTGCAAGCGTATAGTTTAATTCATATGCATTTGCCCATAAAAGACCATATTTCTTTCCTTTCAAGAATAGTGTTATCCGTAACGTGTATTGTCACATTGTCCCGCTTTCCGGTAAATGCACAACCTCCCGGAATTTTGCATTTTATGGATAGTATTGAACAGGTAAATAAAAACGTACACGACACGGTGAAAATTCAGAATTATATTAAGATTTATGAAAAATTAGATGGGAAATACCTGGATACGGCGTTGTATTTTATTGATAAGGCTTTGAAGATAGATTCTCATTATGCTTCATCTATTTTAACAATGAATTTGTTAAAATTTAAAGGTACTCTTTTGAAAGAAAAACATCAATATACATCTGCATTAGATTCTTATTTAAAAGCTTTAACACTAAATAAAAATGATATAAACACGATACAAGTTGAATTATTTAATTCTATTGGTTTGCTGTATATTGAAATTAATATGATGGATGAAGCTTTCAAAAATTTAATGGAGGGGTTGAATCTTTGTGATAAAAAAAACGATCCCGAAATGCATTCTATCCTGCTCAATAATATTGGCTTCTTTCATCAAAAAAGAGAAGAATATATTAAAGCATTAGATTTTTTTCAAAATTCTCTTAAAATTCAAAGAATATTAAATGATCCTAATTCATTAGCTTTGGGATATAATAATATTGGTTTGGTTTATTTTTATATTGGTAAATATGATTCTGCTTTGAATTACTATAACAAAGCTCTCAATATATCTATAAAGTTAAATGATGTTAAAGAACAAGCTATTCCATTATTTAATATTGGTGAAACTTATTATGAAATAAACGAATATGAAAAAGCAAAAGCTTTTATTGTAAAATCATATGAGATTGAAAAAGAATACAATGGAAAAGAAGGGATGGCCATTGCCCTGAACTTCCTGGGAAAAATATACGCCAAACAAAATCATTACGCGAAAGCCTTTGACCATTATAACCAGGCCCTTGCCCTGTGCCTGAAAATTAACAATTTGTATGAACTCAAGGAGGTATATAAAAATATGTACCATACCCATAAAGAACTGGGACAGTTTAACAAAGCGCTTACCTATCATGAACTGTATACCCGGGTGAAAGACAGTATTTTTAATACCGAGTCCAACAACCGGATCATGGAACTGGAAGCCCGTTACCAAAGCGAACAAAAACAGGCAGAAATAGAAAAACAAAAGGCCGATATTCTTCAAAAAGAAACCGAACTGAAAAAACAAAGCTCGCAAAAAACCTCGTTGTTAATTGGCCTGGTCCTTATTGTTGCCATTTCCGTTTTGGTTTACGTTAAATTACAGCAACGTGGCCTGCAACAAAAGCAAAAAGCCCTGTTGCTGGAACAGCGGTTGTTGCGCTCCCAGTTAAACCCCCACTTTATCTTTAATACGCTTGGCGCTATACAGAACTTTGCCCTGCAGGGCGATCCCCTGCAAATGAGTACTTACATGGCACGTTTTTCAAAACTGGTGCGTACCACGCTGGAACATTCCGGTAAAGAGTTTATCCCTTTTACCGAAGAAAAAGAATTTATAACCCATTTCCTGGAGCTGCAAAAACTACGCTTTGAAGACAAATTTTCCTATACCCTGCAAGCTGACGTACCCAATGCAGGAAAAATATTAGTCCCTCCCATGCTGGCCCAGCCTTTTATTGAAAATTCCATTAAACATGGTATTTTGCCCATGAAAAAAACAGGGGAAGTAGCCATCCGCTATAGTCTTCAGCACGGCCAAATGCTTATTGAGGTGGAAGACAATGGCATTGGCATCACCGAATCACAAAAAAACGGCAGCAACGAAAAAGGCTTGTCGTTTTCCACACGGATCACCCGCGAACGGTTGCAATTGTTGCTTAAAACCAACCAGAAAAACCTGGTGGAAATTACCGATAAAGCCGGTTTGGGTAAAGAAACACCCGGCACGCTGGTGCGGTTGATGGTGCCGGTGAGATATGTGGAGGGGTGAATAGTTACTTTAAAGGTGTTGTTTTTGTTCAAGGTTTAAGGGTTAATGGGTAATAAAGTAAGTAGTAAACAGTGAAAAGTGAAAAGTGGTTTTGGTGTGGGTTGGTTGGTTCAAAGTTCAAGAGTTTAAAGTTTTAATGGGTAATATAGTAAACAGTGAAAAGTGAATAGTGGTGTTGGAGGTGTTGATTGGTTTAAGGTTCAAAAGTTTAAGGGTTAATGGGTAATAAAGTAAGTAGTAAACAGTGGAAAGTGGTGTTGGGTGTGTTGGTGGGTTCAAGGTTCAAAAGTTTAAGGTTGGGGGTTCTTGTTCAGTTCAAAGTTTACCGAACAAAGAAATCGCCGTCATTGCGAGGCCAAAGGCCGAAGCAATCCATTAATAGCTGGCAGATTGCTTCGTTTCACCCGCAATGACGGGGTTTGGATTTTCGGTATAAATGAGTTCAACGGTAGTTTGATCCAAAAGATAACTGATCCTCTTGCAGCAAGCCAGGTATAAATACACAGGCCAAAGGCCTGAAATCAAATAGGCCGGGGAAAGCGCAGCGCCTCCCCGGGCCAATATATAACCGCAAAAATCGTCGGACGTGCAAATGCCCGATTGAAAAAATGCCTTTTCTTCCGAAGAGACACGCAGGGCA
>JBNLCS010000631.1:0-3009 GCA_050303935.1 Bacteroidales bacterium | reverse complement strand
TAATAAGCAGCCCTTACACCTTTATCATAATACCTGTAAGTAATCTGGTTATGTATCGAATTAATTTCAATATCATCATATTGTTTTAAATCGTTTCCGAAAAGAGGGAGGGCTTTCAGGGCATCGCCGGTCAACCATTTTGTTTTTATTTGGGGCATGTTGCCTTCAGATAAAATATTTTTCATGTTTTCAGCGGTTAAATACCGGGAAGCAAGAATATATCCCCACTCCCCGAACGAATAAACATGATTGTGTAAGGGGAGTACATTCAAGCCAGATGCTTTCACTGTTTTTTCAATCGACCTAAAAGCAGCGGTTGTGATGTACGGACTGCTGGCCTGGGTAACTAAACTACCTTGTTTTGTAAGCCTGCGGTGACATAATTTATAAAACTCGAGTGTGTATAACCTGTTTAGCTCAATGCTACGTGGGTCAGGAAAATCAATAATGATTAAATCATAATATTCTTTCTTATTTTCCAGGTATTTAAAGGCATCTTGATTGATTATCCGGGCTTTTTTATTATAAAATGAAGAATCGTTTAAAGCGGTTAAAACAGGGTGGGTTTTTCCCAGGTTGGTCATTTCGGGGTCAAGATCTACAAGCGTAACAGAATCAACAAAGTTGTATTTCAATACCTCTCTCATTGTACATCCATCACCGCCCCCGAGAATTAAAATATTTGTAGGATGACCTGAAATTGCTATTGCCGGATGAACCAAAGCTTCGTGATAAATGTATTCGTCAAATGAACTTAACTGAATGTGGTTGTCCAGGTACAGCCAGTGGTCATTCTGATATTCTGTAATGGTAATGTGCTGGTATTTTGTTTCTTTCGAAAAAATAATCCGGTCAACAAACCTTTTTTCTTCACCCAGTCGTACAATTTTTTCGGCATTCAGTAACGAAAAAAAAATAATTAATGTGACAATCGACCCCCCTGTTATCAAAATGCTTTTCCATTTAAATGAAACAACTTTTTGAAAAACTATGAAAACCATAATGGCAACCAATAGATTTATTCCCCCTAAGATAAAGGGGGTATATGTTAGCCCGAAAAAAGGTAATCCTATAAAAGCAAAAAATATACCCCCAATCAAGCTGCCGTAATAATCTTTTTCCATTACTGAGGCAATATTTACCTTCAATTCTTTAAATTCATTGTTTATACGGGTAACCAATGGAATTTCCAGGCCAATTAACAGTCCGATAATTAGAGCGTATGAATAAACAATTACTCCATGTGTGTTAGCAAAAGTTATGGATGTGTTTTCATAAAGCAAAGCTGAGTAAACAGTAAGCGTGGAGAGTGATACGAATAAAGAAAGGATAAATTCAAGCATTACAAATTTAACAAGCAAATTGCCGTTAATGTATTTACTTAGCCGGCTTCCCAATCCCATCGTAAACAACATAAAAGATAGGATGAGTGTCCACTGCATAACTGAGTTACCAAGAAAATAGGTTGCCAGGGTTGCCAGCATATACTCTGCAACAATCCCTGAAAGGCCTGTTGCAAAGAGGGAAGCCATTAAAATATGTGAATGGATTTTACTTTTCATTCGTATAAGATTGATATACAGGTGAATAATTACAAAACCTTAACAGTGAAACAAAAAATAAAGGTTCTCAAATTTATTGTCATTAAGGCATAAATTATTTGAGAACCTGAATAAATTATTTCTTACAAAAAAATTAAACAAATTTACAGTATACTGATAATAACAACAGATCCGCCAATGTAAGCAAACGCCTCTATTAAAGCTGCACCAACATTTGGTTTTTCCTGGTTGGCAATCTCATCTGTTAAACTACGTTTTGGTAACAATATTTTATCGGTAAGGAAGCGGGCAAATGGCAATAATACAATGCCTATCCCCGTGAATATTAATGATTCAATTATTACTTTACTCCATGATCCGAATTCCTGGTTTATGGCAAAACCAATAATATTAGCCAGGGCAATAATGGCCCCTGCAAACCCTACACCTGCTGCAACGTTGTCTTTTTCAACAAGTTCGTGTACTTTGTATGGGATAATGAGGGTATATATTATAGTAGAAATAATTAAAAGTACCTGTGCAATACCCCAATAAGCAATGGCATGTGGTATGTCTGCTGCATCGGCTGTTAATGCATCGTACAGAATTATACCTGTTGCAATTGAACTGGCAGCTACTATTACGCCGGTACCCGCATTCTGGTCCTCGAGCAGTTCTTTTTTAACGCTGAATTTGCGTAAAATAAGCTTATCGTTGATAAACATTGACACATTTAACAAAATTATTCCCAGTCCCCCGTAAGCCCCTATGGCCAGCAAGTCCTCTTTTAAGCCTTTAGATTCACCAAAAAGAGCACTAATGATTGTGAAAAGGATACCTACATAGTACCCGGCTTTAGCAATGGCAAATGCAAAATTGTCTTTTTCAACCATCTGGTCGTCTGATTTATATCCTGGGTGAAAAAGTTGAAATGCTATTTTTCCTACAAAAAGGAGGATCATGCCTGAGATTAAATAACTTAAAGAAGCAATTATGTAATCTTTGGTCAATAGGTTTTGAATATTTAATATCATGGTTGTATTTTTTTAGTTTTTTAAATGGTTTATTTTCCAAATGATCTGCTGCGTGACCTGTATGAGTTAGTTGACCTGGCAGATGGCCTGGCACTGCTTGATTGCCAGTTTGTTCTGGATTGCCTTCGCTGAAAGAAGTTAGGATTTGAACTACGCGAGCTACTACCATTTGTTCCGTAGGTGTATCTTCCGCCGGTTGTCCTTGGTCCGTAATATGGCCGGTTTCCCCTGTAATTACCCCTGTAATCGCGATAATTGTTATAGTAAATAGGCGTTGACATTAAATGGAACATACTACTAATCATGGCATATTTTCCATAAAATTCCCAAAATGAGGAGCCATTTCGGTTAACCCAATGTCCGTATTGCTCATTTCCTACATAATTACCGTATCCGGGAGGCGCAGGAACTTTATTAATTTTACCATCCCTACC
>JBNLCS010000630.1:0-9400 GCA_050303935.1 Bacteroidales bacterium | reverse complement strand
AGGGAGTATTACGACCGTCATCGTTTGCTTGATGTTTTTAAATCGGCTATAGATTTTGCCAAATTGAAAAAACTTCAACTTTATTGCGGCGAATTTGGATGTTTACCTACCGTTAAAAGAAAAGATCGGCTCAATTATTATTCGGATATGATTGCCGATTTCAATGAATATAACATTGCCTGGTGTAATTGGGAATACAAAGGCGACTTTGGGGTATACCATTTTGACAGGGACAAAAAATTTTCCATGTCGCCGGATTTTGAGCTGATTCATATATTGCTACCGCCTAAAAAAATATAACATAATTTAAGGTTAATTTTAGGAATAAAATTTCTATTTTAGAAAGACGTATAAAATGACTGAGATTAAAAAACATTGGGAAACCATATACGAAACCAAAACATCCGGCGAGATGAGCTGGACACAGGAAATCCCAAAAACATCATTGGATTTTATTCATAGTCTGAATATCCCGAAAGATGCTGAAATAATAGACATTGGTGGTGGAGAAAGCAATCTCGTCAATTTTCTTCTTGATAAAGGTTTTGAAAATATCACTGTACTCGATATATCCGAAAAGGCGCTGAAAAGGTCAAAAAAACGTTTAGGAAGTAGGGCTGAAAAAATTAAATGGATTGTAAGCAATATAACAGATTTTGAACCGGAGACAGTTTATGACCTGTGGCATGACAGGGCAACATTCCATTTTCTTACAACAAAGGGCCAGATTAATAAATATTTGGAAATAGCTAAAAAGTCTGTTAAAGGATTTATGACCATAGGTACATTTTCTGATAATGGCCCGAAAAAATGCAGCGGGCTGGAAATCACACAGTATTCAGAAAAAAAATTACAAAACCTGTTGGCAGATAGCTTTGAGAAAATCCGTTGCATTACTCAAGACCATACAACACCTTTTAATACGGTGCAGAACTTTTTATTTTGCAGTTTTAAAAGGAAACACACAAATGTGTGAAGTTTTATTTACAAATCGGTCTTAACTTGTCCCAATTGAGGGTACACAAAAGAAGAAACCATGCCTGCGGATTCCTGTCTTTTCTTTTATGAATGTGAAAATAAAAAAATATTTTCGTTATTAATTGCGACACTGTTTGTATAATTAATTGATTAATTTTAGAAATGAGAAAGTTTTATCTTGCAATATGTTTCATGCTATTAAATGTGTGGGCAAATGCTGGTGCAGAGTTCGGGAAATACTTTAAAGACCAAACAATACGAATAGATTATTATCATTCAGGGGATGCGTACCGGGAAATAATCAGTCTGGATAAAATGTACAGGATTGGCAGATGGGCCGGAAATACTACTTCCTGTATCCAGGAACATCAACTGGGGGAATATCGTATTAACCTTTATGCTAAAGATACCGATAGCCTTATTTATTCAAAGGGATATACAACCATATTTTTTGAATATCAAACAACCCAACCTGCGCTGGATAGTATTAACCGTACTTATCATGAAAGCATATATGTACCTGAGCCAAAAAAAGAAGTGTTATGCCGTATTCTTAAAAAGGAAAAAGACAGGCTTTATCATCCATTATTTGAGTTTGTGCTTGATCCGAAAGATTATCATATTGTAAATGAAAATAATATACAAACAGATTGTAAAATAATCAGGAAACTGGAAAACGGCGATATACATGACCATGTTGATTTGGTAATTGTTGGGGAAGGGTATACCCGTAAAAACCTGAAAAAGTTCAAGAAAGACCTGGAATATTATACCAACTCTTTGTTCAGTGTTGAGCCATTTAAAAGCAGGCAGCAACAGTTTAATGTAACCGGCATTATGCCGTATTCAGAAGAGGAAGGGACTGATGAGCCCCGAAAAGGTATTTACAGGAATACGGCATTGAACAGTAGTTTCAATATATTTGATACGGAAAGATATATTCTTGTTGAAGATAATAAAACGCTTCAGGATGTTGTGTGCCAGGTCCCTTTTGATGCTTTATTGATTTTGGTAAACCATGAAAGATATGGAGGAGGGGGTATTTATAATTGTCAGGCTTTGTTTACTTCGGGTGAAAGGCTAAAAGATTTTGTTTTTATTCATGAGTTTGGGCATGCTTTTGCAGGTTTGGCCGATGAATATTTCTCAAGCGATGTTTCATATGTTGATTTCTATCCTCCTGGTGTTGAGCCTGCTGAGGCTAATATCACGGCATTGCTTGATCCTGAAAATGTTAAATGGAAGGATTTGTTATCCCCGGGATTAGAAGTGCCAACCGATTGGGATAAAGAAATTTATGATAGTCTGAGCCTGGTATTGACTGATTTGTACCTTGAAAAAAATGATACACTTACAGCTTTAAAAGCTGCGGCAGTTGATCCGGAACAGTTTAAAAAGGTGGAGGCTGAGTATGATCAGAAAATAAAAAAGGTGAAAAAGGAAACCGATGATTTTATGTTTAACCATCCGTTGAGAGATAAAATCGGCGTGTTTGAAGGGGCCGGGTATGCTTCTACCGGACTATATCGTCCAACCATCTATTCAATAATGCACCGGTTCAATGTGGGGGATAAAACGTTTAAGGAAGTGAATGAAAAAGCCATTATAGAAGTAATTGATTTTTACACCAAAAATTAGAATACAGTAAAATGATCTCACCCAGGATTTATTCAGAGAGAAGAAATATTTTGTGCAACACAGTTAAAGATGGTGTGGTCCTGATGCTTGCCAACGATGAACAGGCCAGGAACTTTCCTTCCAATATTTTTGATTTTCGCCAGGATAGCACTTTTTTATATTATACAGGAATATCAAAACCCGGCTTGGCTTTGCTTTTAATTCCTGAAGAAGGTACATCTGTTCTTTTTGGTGATGATCCCTCCATAGAAACTATTATTTGGAGTGGAAAAGGAGTGGGGATTAATGAAATGGCAGAACAGGCAGGAATTGAAAAAACAGAATCATATGGCAGGTTGGGGGAATATGTTAACAGCTATATGAAAAAAGGCCATAAAATACATTTCTTTTCCCCTTATCAAACGTCTGTACTTGGTAAGCTGGCTGGTTTGTTGCAAATGTCTCCCATGGGGATAGGTGCACACCAATCGGAAATACTCATTAAAGCCATTGTTGCCCAGCGCGAAATAAAAGATGATTTTGAGATAAAGGATATGGAACAAACCCTTAAGGTTGGAACCCGAAAGATGTTTAAAAACATTCATAATATGGCTGTTGAGGGTGAAAAAGAAAAAAATATCCTGGCTAAGATAACACAAACATGCCTTGAATATGGCAACGGAATGGCGTTTGCCCCAATATTGTCTGTAAATGGTGATATATTGCATAATCCATGGTACAAAAACGAACTTAAACAAGGACAGCTTTTTATTGCCGATGCAGGCGTTGAATCGACTTTGGGATATGCTACCGATATAACACGAACGTATCCTGTAAATGGTAAATTCAATAGCCTGCAAAAAGATATTTATAACATCGTGCTACAGACTTTAAAAAAAAGCATAAGTTTGATAAAGCCCGGGGTAGCTTACAAGGATGTTCATTACCAGTGTTGCTTAACCATGGTTGACAGATTAAAAGAAATTGAATTATTGAGCGGTGACCGGGAAGATATTGTGATGGCTGGTGCCCATGCCTTATTTTTTCCGCATGGTTTAGGCCATATGATGGGGCTTGATGTACACGATATGGAAAACCTGGGAGAGGATTATGTAGGGTATGATGCTGAGGTGCAACGCAGTGATCAGTTTGGTACCGCTTATTTACGGCTCGGTAAAAAGTTAAAAGAAAACATGGTGCTCACCGTGGAACCGGGTATCTATTTTATTTGGCCATTGATTGAAAAATGGAAAAGTGAAAAGAAACATCTTGATATGATAAGGTATGATAAATTGGAAAAATACCGGGATTTTGGTGGTATACGGATTGAAGATGATGTGGTGGTAAGGCAGGACGGGTGCAGGGTAATGAGCGAAATAATCCCCAGGGATATTGCAGATATAGAAAAGTAAAAAAGGATATTGCAGATTAAAACCGTATAAACGTATATTCGCATATACAACTTATATGGCTATCGTGCAAAATCATTTTTTGTTGGTTTTTTCCTTTTTCATGTCCCTCCAAATTTAAAAATATTTTTATGATTGTATGTACAATGCGTTTATTCTTACCGTGATTGAAACTGCAAACTTGTATCAACCGGGAATATAAGGACAGGACATGGACGTCCGCTACCACTTGAAATGTATTGTGTAAAGTGTTGTTTATAAGTTTTATATGGTGTTTTTGTTATTTGTAATTGGTTTTGTAGGAATTAAATTACTTAACTCTCGAATAATTTTGGGGCAGGACAGAGTCACTTAATACCTGGTCTTTGTAAGAAAATATAATTCCATACGTTCTTTTTCATCCAACTTTCAAATCGATTTTTATCAAAGGATAATTTTACTTTCAAGCAAAAAAGGGGCTTTAGTAGTTTTGTACTCTAAAAGCCCCTTTTATGACAAAATTTAGTTAACAATTAAAGCTATTGAACGATTTCTATTTAAACATCACTTTAAAATAATCAACTTCTTCTTCTGTTTTTACTTTTACCAAACATAATCCTTTGTAGCCCCAGCTTGGAACAAGGATTTGTTTGGAATCGTATACATAGTCAGTTAATTGATTTTCCAGTCGTCCGTCCATCGCATAAAAATCAACCTGCACACTTCCTTTGTAATTCAATACTTCAATTGATAATTCAGTTTGCACGGGATTAGGGTATACTTGCATATTGAGGGAATATTCACCATTTTCTACTACGCCTGGTGAACTTTTAATTCCATCAGAGAACAATGTACTTATTTCCGCTTGGCTTAAAGCTATATTGTAAATCCTAAAGTCGTCAACCATACCATTTAGGTAAGGGTCTGGATATTGTGATCTCCCTATATAGTTATTGGCTGTACTTCCCATATCAGACGGATTTAAGCTAAGGCTGGTATTGGTACCGGCTATTGTACCGTCAACATATAATGTACCTGTATTGCCTGACAGGGTAACCGCCAAGTGTTTCCAGGTGCCTGTTACTAATGCAGAGGAGGCATCAATTCGTTGTTCTCCGCCATTGCCTGAAGAGGTAATTGCAAACCTTAATGTACCAGATCCGGAGTTGGGGGTTAAGAACATATTGGCAGTTGTACCAGAACCGAAATCAAATATTCGTGACCAGGTTGAAGCAGCATTCAGGTTAACCCAGGTTGAAATGGTCATATCATTTACAGAGCTTAATATTCCTGCCGGTGCCAAAACGTATCCATCTGTTCCATTAAGCGAAACTGCATTGGTTGATTGTCCCGCAACAAATGAAGCTCCTCCATTTAGAGTTGCATCATTTCCATTACCTGAAGCATCTGTGGCAGTGGTTCCACTGGTTTCATTCAATTGATACCAAACAATAGGGCTGTTACCGCTTCCTTGTTCAACAACAACAAATTCTGTTAAACTTACCCAAGGTCCGTTATAGCCTGATGCACCGGTAACTGTAATCCTGACATATCTTGCCGAAACAGCAGCAAAATCATCGGAAATAGGTTGTGATGCACTGGTATTCGAACTGCGGTCTACTACGTAAGGACTGATAAAGCCAGCATTATTGTCCAATTCAATTGTGAACTGGTAAGCCCTGTCCTGATAAGTGGAAAGCCTGGTTCCTATTATTGATTTGGTGCAACCATAATCGATAACCACCGTTTGAGGGAAGCCATTGGCTGACCAACGGGATGCATCCGCATCATCTCCATCGAGAATTTTTGAGGCCAGGTTACCTGCTTGTTCTGAAGTTACACTTAAAATAACTGGGTTACATATCGCACCCGGGTCAACGGTAATATTAATACCGGATGATGTAGTTGTTGCCCCCCCGTCATCCGTTGCAACTGCGGTTAATACAGAACTGCCTGCAGCTATATTACTAATGGTGTAAGCATATGGGGATGTGTTAGCCGTTCCCAGCAACAAACCATCTTGATAAAATGCAACACTTGTAATAATTCCGTCACTGTCGGATGCTGAAACATTAATGGTTACATCATCACCCTCGATAAATGAAGCATTGTTAGCCGGTGATGTTATGGAAACGGCAGGTGCTTCATTTGCTGATGGAACAACTGTAATATTTACTTCAGATGATGTTGTTGTTGCTCCCTTGTCATCAGTGGCAACAGCTGAAAGAACATGATTGCCGGCAGGCACATTGTTAATTGCGAATGGATAAAGCGGGCTGGCAATATTACCTTGCAAAATGCCATCCATATAAATATCAATGTTTACAACACTCCCGTCAGCATCAGATGCTGAAAAGCCCATATCAACATTATCCCCTTCGTTAAACGATGCATTGTTAGCAGGTGAAGTAATCGAAATCAAAGGCGCTGTATTGGGGTTAACTGTAATATCAACAATTGATGAAGTACCAGTTGCTCCCAGGTTATCTGTTGCTATTGCTGTTAAAGCATAGTTACCTGCAACCATATTGTTCAACGTATGGGAATATGGAGAAGTGTTATCGGTCCCCTGTAAAACACCATCTAAATAGAAATCAACATTTGTTATACTACCGTCACTATCTGAGGCTGTTGCATTGATGGTAACATTGTCGCCTTCAACAAAAGTTGAATTATTAGCAGGTGAAGTAATAGAAGTTGCAGGAGCAATATTACCAGCAACATCTTCAATAATTTCAAACTCAGTGATGCTTACCCAGGTGCCTGTATATCCTGATGCACCGGTTACGGTTATTCTTACAAACCGTGCTGATACAGAGGCAAAATCATCTGAGATAGGTTGAGAAGCATCTGAATTAGCGCTTCGGTCTATTGAGTAAGGACTTGTAAAGTTTGGATTATCATCAAGGTCAATTGTAAACTGATAAGCCCTGTCCTGATAAGTAGAAACCCTTGTTCCTGTTATGGATTTATTCTCACCGTAATCAATAACCACTGTTTGTGGGAACCCATCGGCAGACCAACGTGATCCGTCAGTATCATCACCATCAAGTATTTTTGGGGCAAGGTTATCGGTTTGTTGTTCCGTCACACTATAAATAATCGGATAATCCACAGGAACACTACCACAATCTACAGGGATAGCATCAGATACCTGTATATAATCAATATTACCTAAACCATCGGCCGTTTTAGATTCAATTCGGATATCGGTTTCTCCTGTATTGAGATATAAGGGTACAGTAACTTCTGAGAATATAGCAAAGCTTCCTGTTGAAGGCATATAAACATCGCTATAGGCAACACTGCCATTTACAATGATGTCTGCCGGGCGATCAGAAGTAGAAGCATAACGGATGGTTATTGTTTTTGTTCCTGTTGTAGTAAAGTCTACACGGTAATCAATACCAACGCCAATACCTGCATCCACATTTACATATCCGGAACCGGTATATCCGCTGTAATAAGTTCCAATGCTGCCATCTGCATTGCAAAAACCAGGTCCGTTTTCCTGGATTGTCCTTCCATCGAAAGTATTACCATTATAATAATCTTCGGTATAGGATATGCCTGATTCCAAAGCCTGGTATGCAACACCGGCAGGGTAAAGTTCACCTGTTGATGAATTTGTCATTCTCAGCTCTTCGTTACAACCATTCCAAACATAATACCTTTCAATAAAAGATGTTGTATCCATCATTTTAATGAACTGATCAATTATAACCCCGTTTTCTTCGATGGTTGGAACATTACCGTTGTAGGTCCAGTTACAACCATTGTTAAACTCGGTGATCCAAAGTGGCCTTCCGGTACGGTCGTGAACAGCTTTCAGTGTATTGTAAAGGCTTGATGCCGTATATCCGGCCCTGTAAAAATGCCATGCAACAAAATCAACACGGTATCCCAGTGCATCACACTGGTCTACAAAATCATACAGCCATGCTAAATTACCATCGGTATTGGCAGGTGTACCAAGGCGCAAACCCGATGTCATCATATTTGGATACTCAGCAATAGCTTCAGCAACGGTACTTGTTTCTCCATCTGCAGGATTTGCAGGTTCATTGTAATATAATGCATGGGTAGCAGTATATTGATCATTGAAATTACTATAAGCATTCCATCCGGGGTTATGCCGCATGGGTACATATTCCACATCCAGGGTTGAACGTCCTACATTATTATAGTCGTACATTGATCCTGCATTGAAAAGGAGGGCATCTTCGGAACCGGCCCTTACCCCTTTTTTAACAGTCCACCTCCATTGTCTCACAATAACAAATGAGGCTGTGTTCGCCAATCCTGCCGGCATTGTATATACATTAATATCAGCTTTATCTGCAATGTATACCCGACTTGTACCAGTGCCATCTTCATTGCTGGCAAAGGTGGCCATGTATCCTCTTTTTAGGGTAAACGACTCAATGTTATTGTCCATGGATCCCAGTTTGGTTGTTTTAAAATACTGGTTGACAGGGATATTTACTGATCCTCCAGAATGACTTGTTCCATCATAAACAGTAAGTGCTTCATAAGTACTTGAATGAGGAATAACCATTGCACCTTTTAAATACTGTGAAATCCTTATATTAACATCCACAACGGCGTCATTGGTGTCAACTAAAAAGTGGGAAAGCAGGTTATTGGCAACTTCTGAAGGCAACATATTTGGAAAATAAATCCATACATCTTCCGATGCCAGGTTCACAACGCTTCCACTTAACGGATCCGTAACACCGGTTAAGGTTAATTGTCCCTTACCTGTTAGCGAAACCTGCTGGTTGGTATAGGTTGAATAGGTCGCATTGATATTATCTACAGGTGTTAGTCCATAGGCAAGAATAGCCCTGTACACCGCCGCAATGGCGATTTTCATGTTATCTTCGGCGGTAAAGATATCATTTACCGAAGCTGACCCATTATCCAAAACGGCCTGTGCATCGGAGACTGTAGCCGAAAGATTGGCATAGGCTGTTGATCCCGGAGGTACGGGTTGCTGGTTGGCCAGCATCACGTTGGCTGAATCTACAAATGCCTGAAGGCCTGCTTTTGTTACAGGGCTGCTGATGATTTTTAAATTATCGATGAACACCCTTGCATTGGAACCTGACCCTGAATTAAAAGCCTTTGTTCCAACCTGTATTCTTCCGGAAGATTGTGTATATAACCTCAAGGTTGCCGAACCTGTATGCCAGTTACCTGTTGAAGGTACAGAAGTGAAATCAGACAAGGCCGTATATCCGTCGTCGCCAATCCAACCGGTTAAATTCGCATTAATATCCGTGTTGTTTTGAAAAAATGCAGAAAATTCGATCGAATATGTTCCGGCAGGCAAAGTAGCTGTTTGGTAGTAGCTTAGTGAACTATTCCAACCAACAGTAAGACCAAGCATACCATTTCCAAAACCACTGGCCGGT
>JBNLCS010000629.1:0-4613 GCA_050303935.1 Bacteroidales bacterium | reverse complement strand
TTCTTTGGATTCAATCCTGAATTCAATTTCACCGGATTTTTGCTGAAAAACCTGGAAACGGTGTATTTTTTCAGGATTTCTTTCAAACAACTCATTTAAGATATCAGTAAAAAACACACCATGAACCTTGCTATTATCTTTTAAAATGATTGTATCTGCCGTTCTTCCTGAAATTCTTTTTAAAACAGGTAAATTAATTTCTGTTTTATATAGTTTTTTACCAAAGCATCCGGCGTCTCCATTTTCATATCGAATAAAAGGCATGGCAAAATTATCCAGATTGGTCATGATAATTCGTCCATCATGCTGATCTAACTTTTCATTTTCATTATCAATAATTTCTATAAGGGCATGTTCCATGGCAATGTACAATCCGTTTCCATCACCTGCATCGAAAGCAATTGAATTGCATTCACCACAACCATATTGATCGTAAAGTTTTGTATTGAATACCTCTTCTATCAATTTTTTAAATGAGGGGATTAATGTTTCAGTAGTAGAAGACATAGCCCTGGGGGGCTTGTATAAAGAAATATTTTTTTTTTGCATGAATTCAGCTATTTGTATTAAAGCAGACAAATAACCTCTTATTAGTACTGGTTTAAAAGAATCTATTTTCTCCAATAATTCAGGTATTGTTTTTTCATTTAAATTAAATGAATTTATGAGCTGTCTATTATAGTAGAAATTTTTAAGATTGTCTTTTACCTTTTTTTTGAGAGGATATGACAAAACAGTAGGTGTTCCCCATATTTTTGTCACTTTATCACCTATTTCAACTCCCATCCAGTTGTACCAACGATAAAATGCGGCCCATACAAAGGTTTGATCCTGTTTATCACGTAAAAGTTTTAAAGGAGGTCCTGTTGTCCCTCCTGTTACGCCCTTAATTATTTTAGAGGGATCCGCTTTAACAGATACCATATCATTATTGTATTCCCTGGCTTCTTCTTTTGTAGTAATGGGTATTTTTGAAATATCATTCGTTGTTTTGATGTCTCCAGGCTCTAAACCGGCTTGTTTATATTTTTTTGTATAAAAAGGAACATTTTCAAATGCGTATTCCAAAAGGGTTTTGAATTTATTAAACTGGTATTCGTTCATTTGATCAGAAGACCATTTTTGAGACTTTAAAAGAAAGCGATAAGTGGGTAAAATTTTTGTTTTGTTTACCAGGTCTTGTAATGGATAACTAATTTTTTTTGCTATGAATTTCCTATTCATATTACTTTTTCAAAATAGTTCTGATTTTTGCAAATTTAAAGTCCTTAATTCTTTTACCAATATTTCTTTCAGTATCTTTTCTAAAAATCCCTTTAACTATTGGTAATATTTTAAGAAAAAGGAAATGATTTAAATGCCAAATAAAGGGGAATAATGTAAACAGGGTAAAAATGAAATTACGCCACTTAATCTTAACTATAAAAATATTATTTCTGAAAATATACAGATTTTTATTTATTATTGGAATAACTTTTACCCTAGGTTTTTTATCTCCGAAATTAAATTCCACAATAGCTGATTCCCTGAATTTTTTTTGTGACATACTTCTTCGTTTGCCATCAGAAATTATATCCGAAAAACAAAAATTACCTAAGCTGTAAAATACATATTTCCCATTGATTTTTTCAAAAGGCTGAAATGTATGGGAATGATGTCCTATAATCAAATCAGCACCATTTTTTATTAATGTTTTTGCTATCTTTCTCTGATCTTGCCCTGGGAAAATGCTTCCCTCATAGCGTCCTCCCCAATGAAGGATTACAACTTTGTTATCTGCATCTTTGTTTTTGTAAAGATCATCAATACATTTTTCAAGGGAGAAAATGTTGGGATATACATTTGCATTCTTAGGTAAAGAAGGATTCGTATCAAGTGTTACATAATTCAGAAAACAGAAATTAATACCGCCAATTTCAGTTTTTAAGGGTTTTATAGCATTTTCATGAATAATATCACAACCGGTATGTTTTATATGTAAATTATCAAGAACGTTGACAGTTTTTATAAAACCATCATCAAGATTATCATAAACATGATTGGTAGCAAGTGTAAGTGCACCCGTATTTATATTTGTTAAATAATTTAAGGTTTCAGGAATTGAAAACAACCGTGGTTTTTTTAATATATTAAATCCTTTTTCTCCTTTGGATACACATTCCAGGTTCCCAACTACCAAGTCAGATTTTTGCAACAGGCTTTTAATCTCTCTAAAGGGATCTTCACCTTTTTCATACAATTCATTATAAGAATCGTTTAAGCTAATATCTCCAAGGAAACTGATGCGTATCATAAATTTGTAATGAAATCACTAATTCTTTTTCCATGAATTAAGTAGTTAAAGTTTGTATAGGCAAGTTTTTGGCCTTCATTTCCAACTTTTAAGGCATACTTGTAATTATCTAGCACAAACTTTATTTTGGTAGCAAAATCTTTTGCATTTGAGGGTTCTACAATAAAAGCATTTATATTGTCTTTTAAATATTCCTTTACAACACCTACACTTGTTGTTATTACTGGATTACCCGTTGCAAGGTATTCACCTAATTTAGTTGGAAAGTTTCCTACTGTCTGATTGTTTATTGGTCTGGATAACGCTAAAAGAGTAGCATTCTTTAGTAAATATACCATTTCGTTATTACTAACACGACCTGTAAAAATAACTTTGTCCGATATTTTTAACTCATTTATGAGTTGAAGAATAATATTAAATCCTTTAATATTTGTATTCCCAATGAGTTTTAAATATAAATTGGGGTATAAATGATTAACAAGGCTAAAAGCTTCTAACAAAATATTTATACCGTCTTTTTTTATATCCATGGATCCGCAATAACCAATATATTGTTCATTTGACCGAACAGTTTTAATATCTTCAAATCGTTTAGTATCAACAATTATAGGAACATTTAAAATCTTTGCTTTTTTCGAAATATATTCGGAATAATATTGATTTAATGCTTGAGTTATTACTATCATTCCATCATATAGCCGACAACTTAATTTTAAGTAAAAAAAAAGGTTGATTTTAAAAAACAAAGTATTTTTAGATGTCAGGTAAGGGTATTCAGTCCTTTCCTGAATAAATTTAATTTTCAATAATTTGCGAATAAGGTAATAAATGTATTCCATTAATAATCCAAAAGGACCAATTAATATTATACTTTGTATATTTTTTTTTCTGCGGTTTAATATTAAGTAAAAAACACTATTTATAAATCCACTAATTTTTTTTATTATTCTTAAAATAAAGAATTTGTTTCTTATTGTACTTCCACAGGTGTATATATAATTTATTTTTTTATATGAACCTTTTTTGTTTTTATTAACTACGTTTTTTTTATTTTCTGTGGGATAAATGCAATGAACTATGATATTGTAATTATTTTCAATTAATCCCTGACAATAACTGGTGAATCTAGTTGTTGAGGCATAGCCCTCTGGAAAAGCTTTTTTTGTAATAATTAAAATTGTATTCATTCTATGTTTTTGAAGCTCTAATTAAACCTCGTCTAATATAGGGTGGTTTTATTTTACCCCAATAAAATATCATATAACCGTGCGAAAAAGAAGTGTTAAATCTTTTTTTTACAAGGTAATCGTTAAACTCTTTTGCATCGTCTTGATTATGATATGTGCAAATAGCAAGTTTAAGTTTACTATAAGTGTTTAAAATGTTTTCGCAACCTTGTAAAAGCTTTCTTTCAAAACCATCCACATCAATTTTAATAAAATCTATCTTAATGTTCTTAAAGTAGTTATCAATGGTAACATACGTATCATCATCTATATTTGATACCCACTTATTAATGATTTGTACTTTCTCTTTCCAAGGTTCGAATGTAGCATTAAGTGCTTCAATCCATTCGGGGTCTGATTCAAACAGATATGCTTTTTTAATCCTCTCAATTAAACTCAGGGTAAAATTACCATCTGCTACTCCAATATCTATAATGGTATCATTTTTATTCACGCTGAAATCATCATCTAGATATCTATGAGGGGACTTATCATCCTGTTCAATAAGCAAATTATTAAATATGGTTTGAATTCTTTCAACGGTCCAACTTCTTTTAAAGTACAACTTTTTTCCTTCAAATAACACAAAATGTAAGCCTGTATAATTATCATGATATACATTGCATCTGTTATGATATTTTTTTGTGAAATCATAAGGAAAGACTTGCAAAGGATTTTTTAATAAGAATTCCAAAACTTCTTTTTGTTCCTCTGATATCTGTTTCTCTGGAATATTTTTTAAGTATTTAATTATTTTTTTTCTCAACTTGGGTTTTGAAACACCAAACAAAAACAATTCTATTTTTTTTCTAGTTTTCTTTGGAATAATTGCACGATATATAGGACGAAAATATTTTATATAAAAGGAAACAATCATTTAACTTTAAATTTTACACAATTTTCTAAATAAGGGGAATTTAAAAACTTTTATAAAAGATAAATTATATAATAAATTATATTTCACATTTTTAGTACCTGAAAATCCTCTATATCTTGGGTATATTGGAAGCATTTCCCATTTTTTCTGATCGGCAATTGAGGCATGTATTGCACAAGCTAATGCCTTCTCAAAACAATATCCTTTTTTGTCATTT
>JBNLCS010000628.1:0-3632 GCA_050303935.1 Bacteroidales bacterium | reverse complement strand
GCCAGATTAGCGATAATAAAACATTCAGCAGATAGTGCTATATTTAAGCTAAAACTTATAAAGCACTTTAACGGTTGGATAGATTTGTGCTTTGAAATGCGCAACGATTTTATATCGGAGATACGTTGTAAACAAATATATTAAAACTTATATCCTGTTTTATCATAATGAAATAGGGCCAATGTATTTTTTTGCTACTATTATATGATCATATTTTATATAGCTTGAGGGGGCATTTACATCATCATGATAAAATTCAATCCATAACCAGTTGATTATCAAATCAGGGTTAGTCCTCCACCGGAAGCCTTTAAATGGTGCCTCTTCAGGATTGTTGTACCATTTGTCTTTTTGCCAATGGCCGTTTGGGTAGCCCGGGCCCCAGTTTCCTACTTTCCGGCCGTTTATCCATATTGCCAGCTCTCCGTTGTGGGCGGTTGCCGGGGTATTTAGTTTTACCATTACTTCCACGCACATCCATTCATCAAAAGTAACAACAGGATAGGTGCCAGGCACCGGGCCTTGCCCATAGCCGGTGGCCCCTTGTGTTATCATAACATTTCCGTAGCAATTTTTACCATTATTATGGCTATGCATATCTCCCCAATACAAATAGGTGTCCATTCCCGGAGGGTCGGTATTATGCCAAACAGGTTCAAAAGCTATGCTTAACCGTTTATCCCCTAACCCACATATTCCGGCTCGTGGGTCGGGCCATGAAGTAGATGGGATATACCCTCCAAACCATATACTTTCATGATGGAAATAACCTTTTGACCCAACGGGGTATTTTACATAGTAGCGAACATATATACAACTATCAAACCCTGGTGAAAACCGTTTAAATAAATGGCCGCCATTGTTTACCCCGTTCGTAATACTTGTAATTTTCAGTGAGTGGGGGCCTAAGCTTCCTTTTGGTATGTCGGGATCTAACAACATACCTTCAGAATTAAGTATGTCATCATATAGGCTTAAAATATTTGACATGGTATCGTCAAACATCTCAACAAATAAAACATTGGGGTCTTTGTCTATCCCTTTATCATGAGGGTATAACTTCGCTAATTGGGCATGTCCGGAATCACCGAAAATAATCGGTAAAAACAATATAGAAACTAAGCTGGATAATTTATTGATCATCTTTTAACTTGTTTTATGTCAACAAAAAAAGTGATATATAAAACCATTTGGGAAAACGCATCAAATATAGAAGGTGTTTCTCCACATTAAAAGTGATGCGTCACTAGTTTAAATTTCCCTTGCAACCCTTCCTGGGCATTTGGGCCAATCCAAACATAAAACCCACCTGGTTCGGTAACTTTCTCCATTTTCCGGTTGTGGAACGTCAAATTTTCAGGCTTAAGTGTAAAGTCTACTTTTTTTGATTCACCCGGTTCTAAATAGATTCTTTTAAAGCCTTTTAATTCCCGTACCGGACGGGTTATGTCACCAACAAGATCGCGGGTATAAAGCTGGGCAACTTCGCTGGCTGCCACACTGCCTGTATTCGTAATATTTGCTGAAATAATTATAGAATCGCCGGAATGCATTACTGTATCAGACAATTGCAGGCCTGTATATGAAAAGGAGGTGTAACTTAAACCATAACCAAACGGAAACATAGGTTTAAAGCCGGCATCAAGGTAATGTGATGTATTTCCCAACGATGATTGGTAAGTACCAACCGGGATATCATCAATATGAACAAAGTTATCTGATTGTGGAGGTCTTCCCGTATTTTTATGATTGTAATAAATTGGAATTTGTCCGGTTTTAACCGGCCATGATACGGTAAGCCTTCCACCAGGTACAGTTTTTCCATTTACTATGTCCAGAAGGGCTGGCCCGCCCATGGTACCCGGGTGCCAGGCCATAACTATTGCATTCGTGTAGTCTGTAATGTTTTCAAGGACTATGGGCCTGCCTGCCAAAATAATCAATATTACAGGTTTACCTGTTTTATGCAATTCCTTAATTAATGCTTCCTGGGCACCCGGTAGTGAGATATCGGCCCTTGAGTGTGCTTCACCTGAAAGGATGGCTTCTTCTCCACCAAAAAACAGGATAACATCGGCTTTTTTCGATTTCTCAATGGCATCCGTAAAACCGTCTCTACTTTTGTCCCTGCTATATTCCAATCCTTTTGAGTATAATAAATTTTTACCATAGTAACCCTGAAATGCTTTCAACGGCGTGACAACATCTTCATCTTTGCCATCAAAACTCCAGGTCCCCATTTGTTCATGCGCGGCATCGCACATGGGGCCTATGAGGGCAATTTTCAGGCTGTTATTTTTTAGTGGTAAAACTGTATTATCATTTTTTAAAAGGACAATGCTTTCAGTGGCACTTTTTTTAGCCAGGTCGAGGTGATATTTATTTAGTAAAATATTTTGGTTGTCTTTTTTAAAATAAGGGTTGTCAAACAGTCCCAGTTTGAATTTTACACGAAGAATGTTGCGTACAAATTCGTCAAGTGTTTTTTCAGCGATCAACCCTTCATTAATAAGTTTTTTCAAGTGATCTTCATACGCTGTACTAACCATTTCCATATCAACTCCCCCTATTGCGGCTTTTTTAGCAGCGTCTTTCTTATCTGAACAAAAGCCATGGGCTATCATTTCGGTTATAGCATTCCAGTCACTTACAACAAAGCCATCAAATTTCCATTCATCACGTAAAATTGTCCGCAACAAAAAATCATTTCCGGAAGAAGGTACCCCGTTAATTTCGTTAAAAGAAGTCATATACGTGAGCACTCCCGCATTATTTGCGGCCTCAAAAGGGACAAGGTAAATGTCACGCAAAAGTTGTTCCGGGATGTAAGTTGTGTTATAGTCCCTGCCACCTTCAGCAGCACCATAGCCGGCAAAATGTTTGGCACAGGCCGCTATACTTTGAGGTGAGCCGGGGCTTTCTCCTTGAAAACCTTGTACATATGCTTTTGCAATAGCTGCACCCAAAAAAGGGTCTTCGCCGGGTGATTCTGCAATTCTTCCCCAACGCGGGTCACGTGAGATGTCCAACATGGGTGCAAAAGTCCATCTTATTCCATAAGTAGTGGCTTCAATAGCAGCAATCTTTGCAGTATTTTTAATAAGCGCTGTATCCCACGTGGCTGATAAACCGAGAGGAATAGGGAAAATAGTCCTGAAACCGTGTATAACATCACGTCCGTAAATGAGGGGTATGCCAAGCCGGCTTTCTTCCACTGCTATTCGTTGTAATTCCAGGGCAATATCCTTATCCATTACATTTAAAAAAGATCCAATTTGTCCGTTTTTTACAGCATCTCTTAAATCATCAGATAAAGGCCCCTTATTCCAGCTTGGAAACCCTCGTTGGGCAGTTTGACCGATTTTTTCTTCAAGGGTCATTTGGTTTAGTAAGGTTTCTATTTTTTGTTCAATATTTTCTTGTCCGTTTGCCAATTCTGGTATACTGATTAATGATACCACACCCAGCAAAACAGGAAATTGAATAATTTTCTTCATTGTTATTTATATTAGCATTTAATACGCAACTTATACATTATTTAAATAATAGTCAAATAAAGTAGATTTACTTTTTAGGTTGGATATTTTTAAGATTAAAATAATATATTTAGGAACCGAAGGATAAAATTCAAA
>JBNLCS010000627.1:0-7116 GCA_050303935.1 Bacteroidales bacterium | reverse complement strand
CACGGGCTTTTTGCTGGCTGGATTGTTCTATGGGGGCTCCCCATTGAGTTAATGGTACTTCCCAATGCCCTGTGGCACCCCATTCTGTAACCATGTAAGGGCCATTCCAACCTGCATCTTTTATTCTTTTCCTGAGATTGACAATATCGCCGTACATTTGAATGGAAATAAAATCAATGTTAGTACAATATTGTTTGATATAGTCAATTTCTCGTTTACTAATTCCTGCCAACGTAGTAGTGGTTGGATGATTAGGGTCTGTGCGGTGTATCATTTGTGAAATGCTGTTCACCGCTTTGTAAACTTCAAGATTGGTCGCCAGTAGGTTTAGTTCATTCCCTATTGCCCAACCCAGTAAGGCCGGGTGGTCTTTCAAACGGGTAACTTCTGATTTAAGGTAGTTGAATTGTTTTTGAACCATACCACTATCTGTATAATCAAAACCATCTCTTTCTTTTCCAACCTCCAGTCCCATTAACACCATTAGTCCGTATTTATGAGCTTCGTTTAATACTTCAATTGCATCGTGTTTTCCATTTTCAGTACGCCATGTCCTAAAAGAATTAGCCCCGTTTTTTGCCAGTGCCTCAATTTTTCCAAATTCCAGTCCGGCACCTTTTACAAAAAACTCCTTTCCATTCACAAATAACCTGTACTGTCCTTTATTATTTTTGCCAATTTCAACCTTTGTTACTTTTTTATCTGAACCGGGGTGCTTACATGAAAAAAATATCAACAAAAACAACAAAGCATAGTGTATACTTGCCCTCATTTCTAAATTCTTTGTTTTATTTTTTAATTAAAAAATTAACGTTTAATTCAATATCAGAACTGCCTCCAATTCCTGCTGAAAAATCACCTGCTTCGGTAATGTAGTCCATAGTTGGATTGTAAAATCCCAGTAAACTTGTATGGATTTTAAAAACGATCTGTTTTGTTTGTCCGGGTTGAAGCAGGAGTTTTTCATATGCTTTTAATTCTTTAACAGGCCGTGTGCGGCTTCCCACCAAATCCCGAATATAAAGTTGTACAACCTCTTTGGCCTGCATGGTGCCCTTATTGGTTACATTCGCGTAAAACACTAATGTATCTCCCAGGTTGTATTCGTTTTTTTCAATTTTTATGTTGGAGTATTCAAAATTTACATAACTGAGCCCAAATCCGAATGGATACCAAGGTTCAAAACCATAATCCATATGGTGGTTGGTAGCACCAATTGAGAATTGCGGCGCTTCAGCAGGTATATTATACATAGGCTCCCAGGACTCATACGTGGCTGGTTTTCCTGAGTTTTTATGAGCGTAATAAATGGGTATTTGTCCTACCGTTCTTGGAAAGGTTACCGGTAATTTGCCCGAAGGTGCAACTTTTCCGAAAATTATGTCGGCAATAGCTGGTCCTGCCATGTTGCCTGCATGCCAGGTATATAGTATAGCATCTAGTTTTTTAGCCTCTTCTTCAAAAGTAACCTGCCTGCCTGCCATTACAATACCAATCAATGGTTTGCCTGTTTTACTCAATTCATCAATTAATACAGATTGTACCCCGGGTAATGATATATCGGCACGACAATGGGCTTCGCCCGAAAGAATGGATTCTTCTCCTATGAAGAGCAATACTATTTCTGATTGTTTAGCGGCCTTTATGGCTGCTGAAAAACCTTTTTTATGGACAGTACGACTTATGTCCATGCCTGGGGCATAATTCACTTTCTTAGCTCCTAAAAGCTCTTTAATTGCTGTAAGCGGTGTTATAGAATTTTTTTTATCCCCATCGAACACCCATGTTCCCATTTGATCATGAGGTGCATTTGCGAGCGGACCAATAATGGCAACACTTGAAATGTCAGTATTTAATGGCAATACGTTATTGTTTTTCAGTAATACGATGCTTTCTGTTGCTAGTTTTCTGGATATGCCTTTATGTTTATCATTTAGCACTTCGGGATAATCAGAAGATTTGGTATATGGATTATCAAATAACCCAAGTTTAAACTTTAAAATCAGGATATTTCTAACTGCATTATCTATAAGGGATAAATCAATTTTCCCTTCTGATAATAATCCGGTCAGGTTGTTTTTGTAACAATTGCTGACCATTTCCATGTCAACGCCGGCTTTTAATGCTCTTTCTGCGGCTTCTTTTTCGTTTTTTGTAAACCCATGTATAGTTAGCTGTTCAATTGATCCCCAATCACTCACTACCATGCCATCAAAGCCCCATTCATCCCTTAATAGTTGGCGTGTAAGAAATTCACTGCCGGAACAGGGGATTCCGTTTATTTCATTAAATGCTGTCATAAATGTTGCCACGCCTGCATCTGTGGCTGCTTTAAAGGGAGGAAGGTATATGTCACGTAATTCGTTTTCAGGAATGGTAACCGTATTGTAATCCCTTCCTGCCTCAGCAGCACCGTAAGCTGCAAAATGTTTGGCACATGCTGCAATTGAATTCTTACCTGCCAGATTGTTCCCTTGATATCCTTTAATAGAAGCAACGGCCATTACGGAGGTTAAATAAGGGTCTTCGCCAAAGCTTTCAGCAATTCTTCCCCAACGTGGATCACGGGAAATATCAATCATGGGTGCAAAGGTCCAATAAATACCATTTGCCCTGGCTTCGGTTGCAGCTATATTGGCTGCCAGCTCAACCAGTTCTGTATTCCAGCTCGCTGCCTGCCCTAATGGGATAGGCATAATAGTGTTGAATCCATGGATAACATCCCTGGCAAAAAGGACTGGTATTCCCATGCGCGATTGTTCAACGGCAATCTTCTGTAGTTTATTGATGTTTTCTACGTTGTTTTCATTTAGAATTGAACCAATTATACCTTCTTTGATGAGGCTGTCATTCTGTGGTGCCGAATTCACCTGTATGAGTTGGCCTACTTTCTCTCTCAGGGTCATTTTAGTCAAAACCGAGTCTGCCTTTTGCAACCAATAGTCTTCTTTTGTAGTATGTTTTGTGCTGCAAGAGGATATACCAAAACAAATAATACATGCTGCAATGGCTATGAAAATATTTTTTGCTATACTTTTTACCATAAATTTTGATTTCAGATTTTTATAAACTTGGCTGAATTTACTTGCCCGTTATGATTAATAATAATAAGGTAAATGCCTGTCTCAAGGTCAGAAACGTTGATTGGGTTTGTGCTTAGAATACCCTTTTTTACTTGCTGGCCATTCATGTTTATAATTTGAAAATTTACCTTATTCACTACATCAGTTACTATTAATTTGCTTTCAACAATTGTAGAATATATTTGAAACACATCTTCTGTTTGATATAAAATCCGGGTTATATTCTGAGGTTTTCTGAAAAAATTCATTTTACCAAGGTTGAAATCACCGGTTTCAATGAAAATCTTTATAATCGTATCAGTAGTGTAAAATGGGATGTCATTAACGGTTAGGTTTGTAAAAACACTCCATGAAGCAGTATTGGGGACATTTATAATGCCCGTCCTGTCTTGGTTATTGGCATATATCCTGAATTTACCAACGTCATATATGGAAGCTACCAAAGCATCCATGCTGTACAGTGTGTCTTGCTCAACTTTTATTGTGTATTCAAGCCATTCATTGTTTACCAGCCATCCTATATTGTGTTCCCCGTTGTATGTTTCGGTGTCAACCCCCTCATCCTGGCGGGGGCCAGGGCCCTGGTTTGCCGTTTCTGTATCATGATAAGAAATCCCTTCCCCACCACTGTCATAATTAACAGATTCGATTATTCCAGGTATACTATTTGGTTTCTCAGGATCAGGATATGGTCCCTGTTTAGAAACCTGGATATTTTTACTTAAAGAGTCAATACCACAGGTATTTTCATAAATCAATTTAATACTTCCGTTTTGTTCACCCCAGTTAAGGTTTACAACATTGCTGTCAGCATATACTTTAAATGGATCAATAGAACTGATCCAGGTATAGCTTGTGTTTGCCATTAACGGTACTGAGTATTGAATGTTTTGTGCTCCTGTTTCCACCTTGTCTTTACCAGAAAGACCGAAACCTGTAAGATTCACCGGAAAACTCATATTATGTGTATCGCACAAAGAAATAACCTGACAAAAAACTGTATCGGTAGCACATGACCAGTCTACTGTTAATTCATAACTTCCTTGTCCGCCAGTAATTGCTGCATCACCTGAGACCGACCAGTTATAATAGAAGTCATCATTTTTAACAGTGGTGAAACGCACATTTTTTTGTGATTTAACAACTGTATTGTGCCCAATTATCTTTGGTTTTCCTTTCAGTTGGTATACCCGTACATAGTCAACCAACATTTTTTGTGGGAAAAAAGTGGATGCATCAGGGGCTCCGGGCCAGTTTCCACCAACTGCCACATTTAATATTATAAAAAAGTTCTTATGAAACTCGCTCATGTGTGATGGTGATATATCAACTATATGATATTGCATCCCGTCTAAAAACCATTTGATAGAGTTCTCATTCCATTCTACACTAAAAATATGGTAATCATCTGCAAAAATACCTTCTGTCAAGGATTTTTCTCCTCCGTATGATGCATGGTTATTACTGGCATCGGACCAGTGGACCGTACCATGGATTGTGTTATCCCTACCGGTGCCCCCGCCAATCATTTCCAGTATATCAATTTCACCACATGCCGGCCATGAAACACTTTCAAAAATATTGTCGCCCAGCATCCAAAAAGCAGGCCATATGCCTTGTCCAAAGGGAAGTTTAATACGGGCTTCTATTTTGCCATATTTCCATGAATGATCTTGATGATAAGTAATTAAACGTGCTGACGTATAATTATTACCACCATATTGTTCACGGTGTGCTTCAACTATTAGATTTCCATCTTCAACCCTTGCATTTTGTAACCTGTTTTTTGTGTAATACTGCAATTCATTATTTCCCCAACCATTTCCACCAGTTTCAAACGTCCATTTGGTGGTATCAGGAAGGCCGTTTTTATCAAACTCGTCATTCCAAACAAGTTCGTAACAGTTTGTCTGTGACGAAACAGAGCTGAGCATTAGTAGTTGAGCCAATATTATTAATAGAAATCTTGTCATATAAAGTCTGTTTATAAAATATTAAATGATGTCCGGGGATATAATTCCCCGGACACTGACCTGATGTTATCTTACTATAACTATTCTTTTTGTTGATGAGTTTCCTGTATTGTCATTTACATGTATAAAGTAAATGCCACCGGGTAATTCATTTGTGTTTATTTCAACTTTTGTATTGGAAACGCCATAATTGTTTAGTAACACTTTTCCGGCAATATCAATTACTTTAACATCATTAATTATATTTTCAGATGTAAGTTTTATATACCCATTAGCCGGATTTGGATAGACGGTAAAATCTACCATATTTACATTTTGAATCCCGGTAATTTCTTTGGTTTGATCTGATAAAGTAATTGTTCCATATAAAGTTGTATTATTATAATTTTGATCAAGATAAGTGTTCCATGCAATAATATAATCACGTCCGGCCCCATCGGCTACATCAGCAACTACAACATCAAAATTAAATTTGGTAGTTACCAGTGGAAGGAAAGCTGACGACAGGGTGGTCCATGGAATAGCCCATTCAACTATGTACCCACTATTATTGGGCAAGTTTGTTTGTGCCCTTTGTGCAGTACTCCAGTTGGCAGATTCTGTATTTGAAGAACCTGTCCAGGTATCTTTCCCCCTTACGGCCCTTATTTGCCAGTCATCGGCATCAAAAGAGGATGAGGAAGATTGGTTCATATCAAAGAAAATCTCAACATTATCGTTTTCATAAACGGGGTCACCATCATTTTTAGGAGTATTGTCATCTACATAATTCAGTATATACAGGTTATCAATATCCCACATTATTTTATAATAAGAATACAGTCCAGTTGCGCTTCCCCACCAGGTGCGTTGTTGAAGTGGATGTACCCGGGCATTGTTCCATACATTATCAATTTGTCCGTCAATGACAGGAGGTTTACTGCCTACACTAATAGCCAGCGCTGTTCCATCTTCGGGTTCTTCTTTTAAAATAATATAATTCCAGTCCATGGTTGCCGATCCGCCTGATACAGTAATTGTTGTTGTATCATAATTTGCACCATCTAGTTTTATAATTGCTTCGTAATCACCGCCCCCGTTTTCAATAGTATAAGGAGCCAGCGTTTTCTGCGCTGTGTATAGGTTTCCGCCTTTTGTTAGTGAGATGTCCTCTCCTTCAATTGTCAAGCCAACTGATGATGCCACTTCTAGTTTGTCATCAATTTTTAAGTTGACGTTTACATTGCTGCCAAAGGTTGCATTCGGACCAACAATATTATCAAAATACCATGTTGTTGCGTTGGTGGTACCGAAGTTAAAGAATAGAACAATTTGAGAATATAAGCCTGCATCCAGTGTATCACCCAGGTTGAACGATAAAGTTTGCCAGGCATTTGCAGTGGTATAATCTATTGATAATTCAACTGCCTGGCTGGTATTGGTTGCGTTTTCAAGTTTAAACAGTACGGCTCCGGTAACATCAGAATAAACATCCATTGTAAAAGTTGTGGCCGAGTTTGAAAAGTCAACGGTTCCACCAATTGGCATGGCCATTCCCGACCATGTTTCATTTCCGGTTGTAACTTTACCAACAGTAGCAGAGGTGTTTCCGGTATTATCAGGATTGGCAACACCTGGTTCGTATCCATTTCCACCAAATACATATCCTGTGGGATTTGTATTCGTTTCAAAATCAACATAAGTTGTCTGTGCTTTGGATAAACTAATTATAGTTAACATCATAAGCAATGTGAGTAAACTTTTTTTCATAACAAGTGTATTTGAATTATTATTTTCTTTTATTTTTCTGTGAAACAACGTTTTTCACCTTTCTAGTATTTATCGTTTTGTGAAAGCTTATAATTAGAGTATACACGCTCTTCTTCGGGAATAGGCATTACTTCATGTTTTCCTTCTACAAATCCCCTGTTTCCCAAAACTGTTGGGGCGTCACCCCACCTAATAAGGTCATAAAATCGTAATCCCTCCATGGCCAGTTCAAGCCGGCGTTCTTTTTTAATATCTTCCATGGTTAAAGTAGTAAGGGTATCAAGCTGGGCCCTCTTACGTACTTCATTAAA
>JBNLCS010000626.1:0-3035 GCA_050303935.1 Bacteroidales bacterium | reverse complement strand
AGTGTTTGCCGAAAAGATCTGTGGACAATAAAAAAGGGTGTTTTCAAGCCGATTTTAATGAACTTTAGAAATGAGTTTATCTAAAAAGACTTTGCGAACCTCTGTGTTTTCTTTGTGTCACTTTGCGTAATGATTGTAAGTAGCTGTTGCGCAGAGATTCACGAAGAAGTCGCAAAGTTGCGCAACGTAATAATATGACGAATTTTCATTAATTCTTAACTTTTTATACACCCTCTTATGTTTGAGAGGCTATGCCTGTTACTATATAAAGGAATAATGGAAAAGGGGTGTAATGGAAAGGAATGTATAATATGCATTACCTAACATTTCAATATTGGCTTCCGCCGAGCTTCGCTACGGTTCCAATATTCCATCATTCCAATTTATGTTTGTGCAGCCCTATGGACTTTAATTAAAGCCACCTTCTTTGAGGGTAGATTCTTTACTTAATAGCCCTTGTAAATAAATATGTGTGAAACTGAGCAGGTTATCAACCGGTTAAATTAGGATAAACCAGTTGGTAAAAAGGAAGAATAGTCATTGTGATAATATCACTTGCTTACTAAATCAAGGATCTTCAAAATTTAATTGGTTGTTAACTTAAACCGTACAAGCCTTAATGGGTTTCCTTTTGTTTCTTTTAATAATTGCAATCCATAAATGTAACCATTGTGAAAAACCATTTTTGATGAACTTATGTTGAGGTCATATTCATCGCATACAAAGGTGCATTGCGTTACAAAACGCCCCCCCTGATTGTAAATCCACACGTGAAAGATATTCGCGTTTTCTTCTTCAGGAATTTCAAAAAACAATACATTTCCATCTGAATCTTTTATAATTGTTGAAAAGGACGGTTTTGTGAGGGGAGAATTTATATTTCGCAAATCTTCTTCCATATCAGAAATCATTTGATTATAGGCATCCAGGTTTTTTTGAACCCTTTCATCTCCTTGTTCAATATATTTTTTGTAGCGGTCTATTGCTTTTTGCTGAATAGTTTTTTGCTCTTCAATTGAAATAAAACTGTTGGGCCAATCAATTTTGCTTTTTGTTTTTTGGTTGCCATCTAAATCAAATACAATTACTTCACCCGTATTTGGAATGGCAACAATTAGCTCGTTATTTACCGTAGCTATCTGGGGTGGTATCCCTTTACCGGTCATTCTGGAATATGGCATTGTTGTGCAACTGATCATGCCCCCTTCTTTTAATTTAATAGAATAGTTAAAAGGCTGGCGGTTACGTAAAGTTTTTCCGCTGCTTGAAACCGACCTGTCATCGAAATGTTCCCATATTACCTTTTCTTTATTGGTATTATAATCAACAATAGAAACAAAAGTGCGAAACTTTTCTGACCATATAACCCAGCCAACAACAGCAAATTTCCCATTGTTCAGGGCTATGATACTTCTTGTCATATAATCCAATGTTAACGTTTTTTTGTAATTGCCATCCAAATCAGAACAAGTCATTTTTCCCATATTATCAAGCCCTGTAAATAAGGTATTGCCATTGATCACACCCATGATGGCCTTGTGCTTTGCTTTTTCAACGGTAAATTCTTTTTCGTATTTGCCCGTAGGTGAAAACTTAGTATGGTAGTTTCTGTAGGCATGGTTTACAATAACTGAACCATCGGGCAAAAGGACCAAAGATTTTCGCATTCCCATTGGTTTGTTGTAAAGGGTGTCATAATATGAACGGAATATGTTGCCCCAGTCATTTCCTTGTGCGTATTGATTATCGGGTACCAGTTTTACAGTACCCGTTTTGTACTTACTTAACAGGTCTTGCGAATATAAGGTAACCTGAAGTATGGACATGGTGGTAATAATTATTAAATATTTTTTCATTTTAATATAGTTTTAATATGTTGTGATTTTACCTTCTGAATCAAAAATTTGTATTACCATATCTTGTTCAGAAACAGGTAAATTGGCGTTATAATCGCTTGCAAGATCATAGGAATATGTGATTTCAATTTTATCGTCCTGTTTTTGGAAAATGATTAGAAATAAAATCAAAATACATGCAACAGATGCTGAATAAATAAATTTTTTGAATCTTGGATAAATAATTTTGTCTTGCACCAAGGTTTCTTTGAATTCAGGTATCTCAACATCTTTCTCATCCAACAAACCGATTAATTTTTTTATGTTGTTCACAGATTCCTTGTATTGTTCAACTCTCTGCGAACATGTTAAACATTCCGAAATATGTTTATTAATATATGTTTCTTCTTGTAAAGAAGTTTCTTTATCAACAAACTTTTGAATTAACTCATCATGTATACATTTCATAATTCATTTCTTTTAGAATTTCATTCAACTTTTTTAATGTTCGGGACAACATTTTTCCTACACATGAAAATTTTATTCCCGTTAATTCTGAAATTTCCTTGTATGACATTCCTTCACTATATAACAGGGCCAACGTTTTTTCCCTGGGTTTAAGTTTTGAAAGGGCCAGTTTTATTGCCACTTTATCATGATTTTCATCTATGTCATTAACCTTTGCCTGGACGGGTTCTATGTTTTCCAGTTTTGTATACCTTTTTCTGTTACCGGAATAATCAATACACTTATTTATAGTTGCCCTGATAAGCCAGTTTTTGGGGTGTTCAATGGTATGTCCATTTTGTGATTTTTGGAAATAATAAATAAAAACATCCTGTAGGATATCGTAGGCAGCATCTTTATCATTTATCATTTTATAGGCTACACAAAACATAGTTTGGTAATTGTTCTTGTATATTGCTTCAAAACTGTTCAATGAATTTGTTTTTATAATAAGTCTGTTTTTAGCATTGTTTTGTGACAGTTAATTATAACATTTTTTTATTTAACTATATGGCTTTTTAAGAAAAAGTAAAGGTAAATGCTTTGTGCAGAATTCATAAAACAGGTTTGTTTGAGATGTTTTTCATCGCTTCCGTTTATTGATGGGTATCCTATTTTTTATCTTGTGGATGTCTTTTAATATAAATTATTTATATGTCATTGGGATTATTCCAAATCTGAGATAGCTTGTCT
>JBNLCS010000625.1:0-4372 GCA_050303935.1 Bacteroidales bacterium | reverse complement strand
GTCAACGTTCATTTCTGTATAATCAGAATAAATAGGAACCTCTATTCCAAATAGTATTGTCAAGGCATATAGTATTGAATTAAAAACTTCAATCATACTTTTATTTATTACTGCGTCTCTTAAAAATGGTGTACAAACTATTGTACAAACAAATATTCGTTTATTTCCTAATTTGTAAAAAATTAATTCACTGAATCACAAAATTATACCTTACCCGGTGTTTTTACAAGTCTCTAAAAAGAAAAATAAAATCCACAAAAACACATATAACAACATATATTTCAATTAATTACTGCAAATATTATTAAAAAAGTTAAAAAAAATGATTTTTCTATCAGGGTAAAAATAAAATCATGTGTGCTACAAGTGAAAACAAAATTTTTGAAAACTAATAATTAAAAAATAGAATTATGAAAACAAGTAAATTTTCAATCGCCGTTTTAGCACTTATCGTTGCAGTTATTTTGTCATCATGTGAACTGGATGGCTTAGACCAACATGAAGACAATAGTATTTTACCTGAACGTTTTATGGTTGACATACCACAATCGTTAAGCAACAACCAGCCACGTTCCGGTTTCCATAAAAGCGCTTCAAGCGCTGATACCCTGAATGGTAACGAAATTTATAAACACCTGAATACATTTATTGCTATTGGTGAAGGGGCTGCATTAATTACACAAAGTGTTATATGGCATATTGCTTTATACAAAATCGATCAGGTTGTTGAGCTTACATATGTTAGTGAAGATGATAACCGTACCAAACACCTGGTGGTTGAATCGAATGTTAATTTTGATAACAAGGAATGGGAATATCAACTTACCATTACTGACCTGGAATCAGAAGGAAACGAAGACGGAGGCATTGGAATGCAGGTTTTCTGGAACAAAAACCCCATAGAAGGTATTGCACTTATTAAACCCCGTAACCTGAATTTAAAAGACAATTCATCAGAATCTGAAGCAATGTTCAGCATTGAATACTCTGAGAAAGGAATGGGTGAATACGAAACATACATGATTGTTGGAATTGCAGACCTTCCATTGCCGGCGCCCATTTTTGCCCCATACGCCATGAATTCACTAAAAATGTTCGTTGGTAAAAAAGGTGATATTATTGATGTTTATGGCAGCTCAAACCATCCAAATGCTCATTTTTTTACTGACAAATCAGGTTTTAACTGGTCGTTCGTTGCTTCTGGAAACGAAGAAAAAGACATTGCCGTGGCTGAAGTTGCCTTGCCTCCAAGTGACCTGGATGAAAATGACAGAAATATATTATTAAAAGACTATTCTATTAAAAATGTGTTGACCGCTGAAATAAATGATTGGTTCTTCAATACATTTGGCATACATCCTGACAGCAGTGACGTAGCTGACTATCTAACAAACACAGAAGCCCCAGGCTATTTTGAAAGTGTAGGATTCATACAAGGCGGAATAGCACCAAGTGATGAATACAAAGTATATGAAGAAAGATTAGAGGCACTTTCACCATACAATCCAATTACAATAAGCAACCTGGATATAAATTTTAAATAATCAGTTTTTCTGAACAAATTAGCGGGACCTTCACTGGTTCCGCTTTTTTTGTTTTAATTGATATGAATTTACAATACGTACAAAAATACTTGCAGAAACAATACACCAAATGGTAAAAAAGGCTGCCGGTACAGCAACACTCTCATCAAAATGTTTTAGTGCCAAAACAACTCCCAAACCTGCATTTTGCATGCCAATTTCAATCGCTAGGGTTTTTTTTCGTTTAGCACTGAACCTTGGTATATTACCAGCAAAGTACCCGGCTAACATTCCAAAAAGGTTTACCAGGAATACTGCCAAAATAATCATGGCTGTAGCCTTATTAATACTGTTAACATTGGCAGCTACAACATAAGAAGTTATAACCACAATAGACAGTACCGAGAGTAAAGGTGGAACTTCCTCCACTTTTTCAATTAGCCGGGGAAAGAAACCCCGTACAGAAAAGCCTGCCAACAAAGGGACAACAACTGTAAGCATAATGGTTTTAAACATAGGATAAAACCCAACGGGTATCTTCTCACCCACCAGCCAAAGCGTTATTAAGGGTGTTAAAACCGGAGATAGAAATGTTGCAACCGTTGTTAATGATACTGAATATGCTACATCAGCCTTGGATAGATAAGAGATCACATTACTGGTCATTGCCCCGGGTGCTGCCCCAGTGATAACCAGTCCTAGAATAAGATAATCAGGTAGGTTAAGAAACAAGCCTATTCCTAAAGATAATAAAGGCATAATTGTAAATTGACAAAATGTCCCAAACATAACAGCCAATGGTGACTTGACAATATTTCTATAATCATCTTTTTTTAACACAAGCCCAATACCAAACATGGCACCTGCAAAAAACCAGTTTATTGTTTTGTTAAATACCAAAAAAACAGGTGGATAAAAATAAGCCAGTACTGCAAAAACTATTACCCATAAAACGATGTTGGAGGAAATAAAACGAACTATTTTCATTCAGAAGCAGTTAAAGTAAGTAAAATGACTAAAATATTTAAAGATATTGAATTACCAAAATACAATTTTAGTTATTGGCTGAGGTCAGCTAGTTTTTAGTTATATGAACCATGATTTTACATACCAATTAATCACGACCTTAATCTTCAAACAATTTTCAATCATCAAATTTTCAAATTAACTATCTTTGTAACACAGCAGGCTGTCTTGTCGCTCCACCGTTTTTGCGATGGGGAGGAAAGTCCGGACACCACAGGGCACCAGACTCTTGAAAAAGAGGTAGCCGTGAGGTTACAGGTACAGGGAAGAAAATAACCGCTAAGCCAAACGATATGCGAAGCAGGCCTTCGTATAATCCATGGCCAGTAAGGGTGAGAAGGTGGGGTAAGGGCCCACCAGTGTAATTGGCAACAATTATGGCTGCTTGTCTTCCGGGGTGCAAGGCCATGTATACCGGCGTTTAAGATCGGCCCGATCAATGCCGGGGGGTAGGCCGCTTTAGATAAATGACAGGATTCGCGCTTGCGCGCGAAACAGAATCCGGCTTATAGGCCTGCTGTATCTTTTTTTATCACCATACTTGCATTAGGGAGGAATGCTTTATCTTTTGCTTTATAAAATTTTGTAAGTGCTTCAGTCTCTGTTATTTTTTTAATCCCAATTAATTTGCAATACTCTTCAGGCAATAAAGTAACCATGTAAATATTTAACCGGTTAACTTTCTCCATCATTGACAAGGCTGTGCCACCATTTCCTTTGTAATGAAAAGCAAGCGATTCAAATGCTTTTTCATACCCCATTTCAAAATATGGTAAAAACGTATCTGATCCTATGCCATCTGCACACCCCGCAAAAATAATCAGGTCTCCCCCATCATTCACAAATTCCGCCGCATGGTGGATACCTTTATGGGATTGTATAAAATTAATATCCTTGGGATATCCTCCGCATGAGGCAAGTACTGTATTATATTTTTCGACGTTTTCCTGTGCGAAAAATCCATCATAATACACACATACACTTACAAATTCATTGTAAGAATTGGTAATTTCTATATCACATAACTCTCCGTTTGTATTTAAAATACCATGTAAACAAACCATGTTGGGCAACAACCCTGATATTTCTTTCAGGTCTTCTGCAAGGGGATTATTAGTTAGCACCCCGGGTTTGCATTTATCATGCAATTTTTTGGTTACTTTATTTAAAAAAAGAGAATGGTTTTGATAAATACTTTCACTTTTAGCCAATCCTGGAAACAATAGTTTTCGTCCACCTCCAAATCCGGCAAAATAATGATGTGAAAGCGCCCCAAAACCTATAATTAAATCGTATTGGAACAATTCTTCCCTAACCTTTACCCTGGTCCCCCTCACTGTTTCACCTAACACTTTATATTTAAGCAATTCATCTTGGTCCGGATGTAGGAAATCATATTTTTTATATATCGCACCGTATGCTTTTAAACTTTCACCTTCAGTTTGTTTTTTATGGGTACCATATGCAATAATGTAATCTATTTTATAGGTTTTATTTTCTTTTAAAAAATAGTCAAGAACAGGTAAATAGTCAGGATATCCACATAACCTGGTTTTATCAGAAACCACAACGAGTATTTTTTTACCTGTCAAAGAAACTGAGATAAAATAATCATTCAGTTTACGTAAAAAACTTGGTGCTGATATATTCTTTATAGGTTCAGTATGGGAAATAACAATTGATTCACCTGTTTTCAAATCAAGTGGAAATGCCGCTGTATTATATTTTATTAAATATTGCAACTTTATTCTACACGCTTTGTTCTAAAGCTCGTATTAAAAGCATTAACATTGTCCTTAAATGCTTTGTGCAATGGTGCCATC
>JBNLCS010000624.1:0-2553 GCA_050303935.1 Bacteroidales bacterium | reverse complement strand
GAATGCTTTTTATTATTAACAAAGAAAAAAGTGAAACATTAATCGAAAATAATAAAATACCTAAAGAATTATTAATAAAGTACCCTATTTATCATTCCAAAGAAATAATAAATAGTGCATTTTTATATGAAATACCAAATCATTTTGAAAAATTAAAAATTGAAGATCCTATTTTAGCTGAAAGTATCCAGAAAGAAACTTCAAAAACCCTATCGTTCTTTCTAAACCAGAAAGGTTTTATCATAACCAAATGTTTCAGTTGTCCTGTAAAAGGAGTAAAAAAAACCTTTTATCTATTTGAAAAAGCTGATACTACAAAAAACTTACATCAAGATGTATCTTATTTTTTTAACAATTGAAAAACTAATTCTTATTGACTTATGAACTCGAAACTTTTTACCAACAGCTTGACTGAAACTTACCCTAAAAAAACCGATGTAATATTATTAGCACACCACCTATTAGGAACTGTAAGGGGAAAGTCCGTAAACGGATTAATCATTCATAATGAGCTATTTAATGTTGTTGCCATTGTTGACAAAAATGCGGTTGGACAATTAACTTCCGAAATTTGCCAGGGTGTTAACAAGAATGTACCTGTATACCCAAGTACTGAAATTGCAGGGAGGCTGCATGATGCCAAAGCCCTTGTCATACTGTGTGAACCCAAGGAATATTGGCATTCGGACATAAAAACCGGTATTAAACTAAAAATGGATATTATTAATACTACTTTTGATTTTATTAAAGACAATCATCCTATTAAAACGTATATTCATTTTCACGATGTTAGATTCTTTGACTTAAGGGACGTAACTGAGCTAAAAGCTTATCCAACTGATAAAATCCTAAAAAGAAATGCTCGTGTAATCTATGTAACCGGCACTGATTGCGGATTGGGAAAACGTACGGCAGCTTTTGAATTACTAAAGGAAGCCAAATCAAGGAATATTAATGCCACCATGCTCGCAACAGGACAAACCGGGCTAATGCTAGGTGAACAAGGTACTGTTGTGGATTCACTTGTTATTGAATTTTCGAACGGAATAATATCCCAACAAGTTCATCAACTTTGTGAAATTGGGTATGAATTAATTTTTGTTGAAGGACAATCTGATATTTACCACCCGGCAAATTCAGCTATGGCATTAGCAATATTACATGGGGCAAATCCGGATGGTATTATCATTGTTCATGATGAAAGAAGAAAATATCATCAGGGATTTGAGGAAAATACATCACTTTACAAAATGCACGAATTGCAACAATATATAAAAGCTTTTGAAATCCTTTCTCTGCCCTGCGGACCAGAATACAAAACACTAGGCATTGCAACCATGGGACAAAATAATATAAATAACATTAATAAATTATTAAACTATGAATATCCGGTTGAAGATACTTTAACTGAAAAAGGCGCCAAAATTCTTTTAAATGAAATTTTAAGAAAATGCCCCTTATATACTAAAAATGAGTCTGTTACTATATCTTAATTCTTAATATCTGTAAAATGCTTACAAAATCTTACAAATACTTTAACCAGATGACACGCCAGGCCATGTTTGATAAAAATGATGGCTATGTTGACAAATCAAAATCCCTTTCACTTGAAATAGCCCGTATAAAAAGCAGGTTTGGACTGGAAAAAATTTATCGTTTCGATCTTGGGGAAAATGTTGATGGTTTTACCCCTAAAATAAACAATTATATTGAAGATCTGAATACAAGTAACCTGTTCAGGGAAGAAATCAATATTTATCCGGATGTAACCCATCGTATATTTCGGGAACACATCGCTGCCCTTCATAATATAAATCGTGACCAAATAGTGATCAGTACAGGTCTTGACTCAATACTCGACCTTATTTCCAGGGTTTTTTTTGATTACAAAGACACATATCTGATGCCCATACCTGATTTTTTTCTTTTCGAAAATTATTCAGAAAGAATGGGTGCTATCCCTCTATTCCTTCCCTTAAACGAACAGGATGATTTTGAATGGAAACAAAACATTGTTGAAAAGTACAAAGAATTAATTGAACGTTTCAGGCCAAAATTGGTATGGTTATCTAATCCATGTAACCCAACAGGTAAGTTAATTCCTTTTGATGTATTGCATGAGTTAATTTCTATTGCTGATAACAGCAACGTTTTTGTCGTTGTTGATGAAGCGTATGCTGAGTATATTGACGACAGAAGGTTTACAGCAATACGACTGATAAACAAATTCAAGAATTTAATGGTGCTTCGTACATTTTCCAAAGCATACGGACTTGCTGGCATACGACTAGGATACCTTATGAGTTCCTCAAAAGACGTGATTAATGCTTTACTAATGCACCGCCAGTATTTTCCGGTAACAAAAATGGCTATTAAGATGGCCCAAATTGCTATGAGCGATCAGGATTTTATTCATTCGAGCATACAAAATATTTCTGTTAGGAAAAGAACCCTGTACAGTCAATTAAATAAATTAGAGACTTTCAAATATATCCCATCGGCAACCAACATTTTTATTTTAAAGAATAAAATTATGCCGGAATCGAAATTGAA
>JBNLCS010000623.1:0-3190 GCA_050303935.1 Bacteroidales bacterium | reverse complement strand
CAAATACATAACTGTTTGTGCTGTCAATTGCCATTCCTCAATAAGTTTTTTATTCTCCGGATCAATTGTAGCTTTAAAATCATCCACTAGTTTTTGATTTCCCAAACCTATCCGTTTTCCTTCGAACATGGCCTGCACCCCTTTCCCGGTAACCGATTCAAATTTATCCAGTTTTGACAGTTCAATATTTTTCTCTTTTGCCCCTTTAACGATAGCATCGGCTAGTGGATGTTCGCTGTTAACATCTACTGAGGCGGCCAGTTGCAAAATATCTTCATCCTTTAAGGAACCAAATGATTTATAGTTTTTAAGGCTCGGTTTTCCTTCGGTTAGGGTGCCGGTTTTGTCTACAATAAGTGTGTTTACTTTGTTCATCTCCTCAATAGCCCGTGCATCTTTAACAAGCACACCGGATTGGGCGCCCCGTCCGGTACCCACCATAATGGACATGGGCGTAGCCAGACCTAAAGCACAAGGACATGCAATGATAAGAACAGCTACTGCGTTAACAAAAGCGTACACTAAAGCTGGTTCCGGCCCCCAAATAGCCCAAACTATAAAAGTGATAATTGCAATGGCAATAACAATCTGGACAAAATATTTTGCCACAGTATCGGCCAGTTTTTGGATGGGCGCTCGTGAACGGCTTGCCTTGTTCACCATTTCGATGATTTGAGCTAATAGGGTGTCGCTCCCTACTTTAACGGCTTTCATTTCGAATACGGTTTTTCCGTTAATAGTTCCCCCGGTTACTTTGTCTCCAGTTGTTTTTTCGGCAGGAATGGGTTCACCTGTTATCATGCTTTCGTCAATTACCGCCGTACCTTCATTAATTTCGCCATCAACCGGAATCTTTTCACCGGGTTTGACTTTTAATATATCACCGGCCTTTACATCTTCAAGGGGGATTTCTTCTTCAACTCCATTTCGGATTACACGTGCTATGGGAGGCACAAGCCCCAACAAGGCTTTTATGGCCGAATTGGTTTTACTGTGAGCCCTGAGTTCAAGTACCTGGCCTAACAAAACTAGTGTTAATATAACTGCAACCGCTTCGAAATAAATGTGTACATTGCCTTGTTCGTCACGAAACTGAGGAGGAAATAATCCGGGCATTAAGAGGGCAAGAATACTAAAAACATAGGCTGACCCAACACCAATAGAGATTAATGTCCACATATTGGGTGTCCATCTGACGATTGAGCTCCATCCCCGTTTAAAGAAAACCCCACTTGAGTAAAAAAGAACCGGGGTAGCCAGAATGAACTCAACCCAGTTCCAAATTTTTTTGGGAGCCAGATTTTCAAAATTAACAAACGGAACATATTCCGACATGGCTATAATAAGTACCGGTACAGCCAGAATCAGTGCAACCCAAAATTTTTTGGCCATTTTTTTATAAGACTTTTCTTCTTCGCTGGTTTCTTCCCCTTTTTCAGAAACCAATGTCATCCCACATTTAGGGCAATCTCCGGGTTTGTCTTGCCTTACCTCGGGGTGCATCGGGCAGGTATACACTTTCTTTGAAGAACTAACACTTTCCTCTTTTTTTAGGTGCATACCACAAACAGGACAATCGCCTGGTTTGTCATAGGTTTTGTCTCCCTCGCAATGCATGGGACAAAAGTATTTGCCCTTACCTTGTGAAGGTGTGTCATGATCATGCTTATGATGGTGTTCTGTATTATGTTTGTGATGACCGTTTTTATGTTTTTCTTCTACTGGAACCAGGTGCATGTTGCATTCGGGACAGTCCCCGGGTTGGTCATATACCTTTTCCCCTTCACATTTCATGGGGCAATAGTATTGTTTTGCAGCATTATTATCCATAATGTTATTTTTTAGTATATATTCATATTATTTGGGTATCCTCATTTCGTATATGTAATTATCAAAACCTTATCGATAAGCCACCACCGGCCCCAAACCGGTTGTCATAGCTTGCCATAAGAGAAAAGTTTTTAGAAAGTATATATTCCAAACCGGATGACCAGGTTATTTCTCCTGAGTAATTTATATTATTGTTTGAACCTTCATCCCCAAGGTCATTGATCCAGCCAAAATCTGCCTGGTATTCAAACTCCCCGAAAATTATTGTTCGTGGAAATATCATTAGTTCCCTGCCAATACCAATTTGTGGTCTTAATTCATTATCAATCCGGACATCCAGGTTAAACATATAGGGCGTGAAAAACCTAATTCCTGCTATGGCTGTTGGAGACATTTTATCTAGGTTGTTTTCCTGTTTATTCTCCACGTTTACTCCTGCAAAAACCCTGAAATAATCGTACAAATATCTTTCATAGGTAAACTCGGATTCCAGGTTTTCATTCCACCCATATTCCGTGCTTAAATTGAATTGGTTCCTTATGTTGGATGTTACCAGGTTTACCCCGGTCATATGCGAAGCTATATCTGCCATTCCCCATGAATAATATTTGTTGGTTTCATGTACAATTGTCTTAACAGTGTATTTATTCATTCTCTGATCACGGGGCGTATCATAGCTGAATACCCTTGCCATGCCACCCATCAGGTGATAAAGGACATGGCAATGAAAAAACCAATCACCATATTCCTCACCATAAAACTCAATGGTTACCTGTTGCATGGGAGGTACATTTACGGTATGTTTTAAGGGTGAATATTCGCCGTTTTTATTAATTACCCTGAAGAAATGCCCATGCAGGTGCATAGGATGGTGCATCATGGTAAGGTTGTTCAGCGTAATCCTGGTAATTTCACCTTTTTTTATTTTAATATTATCGGTCTCAGATAAAGGAATTCCATTCAAACTCCAAATGTAACGGCTCATATTTCCGTTAAGGTTAAGCAGTATTTCTTTTACGGGCGCATCTTTTGGGTAAGTAGTCTTATCGGGTGATTTCAAATAATCATAGTTGTATTCCGAATACATGTTCATTCCCTGCATTTCATTCCCTTTTTTCATTTCCATATCTTTCATTGTGTCATGCTTCATTGAGGTTGAATTATTTTTCATATCCATGCCAGATATATCGTTCATTTTCTGCTGATTCATACCTTCCTCTGTACCCATTTCCATATTCTTTTCCATCTGCATTCCCCAGTTACTTTTCATTTTGTAAGGTTCATCTTTTTCAGGCTTGAATTTTAAAGCGGGAGCCCCCATGCGCATATCCATCTTGGCCATTTGTTTCATCATTCCTAT
>JBNLCS010000622.1:0-7003 GCA_050303935.1 Bacteroidales bacterium | reverse complement strand
ACATGGAAAAATAGTGATTAAATAGCAGGATTCATAGCCTTATTACAGAATCCTTATTGTGTGAGCAGAAAACCCGGAATTTATCCGGGTTTTTCTATTTTTGTATATAACAATTAATTAATGCTAAAAATCATTATAATATATATTACAATTTCTGCCTTAACTATACAGATCCTAATTCCAATTTTGCCATATCTGGAATACTGGATAAACAAAGATTATATAAGCGAGGTTTTATGCGTAAATAAAGATAATCCGGAAACCAAGTGTAATGGTATGTGTCATTTAAAAAAACAAATTTCACGAGTTCTGGAAACAAATAAAAATGAAGAAAACAAAACTAAATCGCCTTCAATTAAGAATCCTATTTTATTTTCTGATATAATTTTTGAAAATATTAGTAAAACAAAACTGTTTATACCATTTGCAACCAAAATAAAGTGGGGAATTCTTTTTTGGTATTCTTACTTATTTCAATCTGAGAATTTTCATCCACCCCAACTTGAAATCATTAACACCAACTAACATACACATATATTAAATTTTCTATCCAATAAACTAAATAAGACTGCATTTATTACATGTAGTTGGATTATTGGCATCTATTAAAATATTGTAATAAAATAATTATAACAACCGAATTAAACTATGTTGAAATGAATATAAAATTAACTTTAGTAATTATATGTGCTTTCGTTATTCTATATCCCATAAAAGCACAGCAACAAACTACAATCTACGTAAAAGATAAAATTAGCGGCATACCAGTGGCCTATGCGGCGTATAAATACAATAAAAAAACCGGAATTACGAACGAAGAAGGGAAAATATCTATTCAGTATAATAATGATACCCTTTATATTTCTCATATTAATTATGGTAAAGCATTTATTACCGGCAAAAATTTAGAAGAAGCATTTATAACAAAAGTTATTTATTTGGAAGAGCCAATTATTAGTATACATCCAGTAACCATTATTTCTTTACATCCAAAACCAGGAGATGTCGATATTATAAACATGAAATCGCATGATTTTTTATCGCATGATGGAGGTGCAGTGCTCTTGCAAAGTACGTTTATATCAGGTATAAAAAAAAGTGGCAACTATGGCTATGATCCTGTTTTACGAGGTTTTAAATACGATCAGATAAACATTCTCATGAACGGATCTCCCAGTACCATTGCTGCCTGCCCCAACCGTATGGATCCATCAACAAGTCAACTTGTACCTGGAATGATTGAAAATATTGAGATTTACAAAGGCCCTTATGCCCTGCGTTTTGGAAATACTACGGGTGGAAGCATTAACTTTATAGAGTCTCATCCAACATATACAAATAAATTTACTTCCAGTGGAAGAATCTCAGGTAGTTATGAAACCAATGGAACCATAAAAAGAACGGAAGGTTGGGTTGGTTTTAACACAAAAAAAATTAATTTGCAGATGCTGGCTTCAATCGCTGATGGCTCTGATTACCAAGATGGAATTGGAAATGAAATAGCCTCCGGTTTCAACCGGAAAAGTACAGGTATCAAATTAGCTGCAAAATTACCTTCATCAAACAACTTTAAAATTTCACTAATTAATAATTTAGCTCGAAACGTTAGTTTTGTAGCTCTTCCTATGGATTTGCGAAAAGATAATACATGGATTTTAAATATTTCACACGAATGGAAATCTCAAAACACTTCTGTAAACTCGATAAAATCTCAATACTATTATACAATCGTAAACCATTCGATGGATAATTTAAATAAAAACATTGAACCACGTATGATGAATGCCAGCACTGATGCAATCACGATTACCAGTGGCGGCCGTTCTGAAATGAAAATTAAAAAAAACAACAACGTTTTTTATGGAGGAATTGATTTTAGGTTTGAAGAAGCACAAGGATATCGAAATCGCACCTTCCTGATTGGAACCATGGCTGGAAATACCGTCAAAGACAATGTTTGGCAACATGCCACGATTTCAAACTCTGGAATATTTTCTGAACTCCAATTTTTTAAACCTTCATATAGTCTGATAGTTTCGGCAAGAATGGATATTAACCATACTAACCTAAAAGATATAGCAATTGAATTTGATCAATTAAATAATAACAATGAAACCTTCCAAATAAATCCGGCATTAAGCCTTGGTTTGATGAAAAATCTCAGCAATAATATAATCATAAGCTCTTGGTTTGCCAGGACACAAAGAAGTGGAAGTATCACGGAAAAATATATTAATTATTTTCCAGTTGGTTTGGATAGATATGAAATGGTGGGTAATCCAAAATTAAAACCTGAAAAAAACAATCAATTTGACCTAAATCTGGATTATACAGCCAATCGAACCAAACTAAAAATATCCCTGTTTACTTCATACTTGAATAATTATATTTCATCTGAAATACTTCCCAATGTGAATCCAAGGATTCAAAACAGCCCAGGCGTGAGGCAATACGTAAATATTAATAAAGCCTTATTAACTGGAGGTGAAATAAGCTGGACATTTTATTATAACAAATATTTACAACATCTATTAAATATTGCATATACATTTGGAAATAATTTATCAATTAATGAACCATTACCTGAAATTGCCCCTCTAGAGATTGATTTAGATTTACTTGGCAATATATTTAACGATAAAATACATCCTGAAATAAATTTTCGAGTTGTATCTGAACAAACCAGGACCTCTGATGAATTTGGAGAAAATCAATCACCTGGTTTCATGTTACTAAATGCAAAAGTTTATTACCATTATTCAAAAATAATTAGCTGTTCGATAAATATTAAAAACCTAACCAACACTAATTATTATGAACATTTAAACAGAAAGTCATTTGTAAATGGATTGCCCATTTATGAACCTGGTCTAAGTTTTGTTTTTACATTATCGGTTAACTTAACAAAATGAAGGCAAAATACGAACAGGAGAACAAAAATACCTTAAAAATTATTTTGTACCCCTATCTGTTTTTTGTATTTTAAATTAAACTTAAAGTCCAATAGATTTGTTGACATACTAGAAGAAGGCCTTAAATCAAAAAATTGAATTTATATAAATTATGAAGAACTTTGATCCGCAAAAAATAAAGAACGAAGAAATACTTTCATATCTTAAAGACTCAAGAGAAAGAATAGAGTTAGAACAGGAAATTACAAGATTAAAAAATGATCATGTAGAAATTCCAATGTACATAGGAGGGAAAGATTATGTAAGTGGTATATTTGATGAAATCAGGGCTCCTCACGACTACAGACAAGTCCTTGGTATTCATCATGTTGGAAGGGATATTGATGTAAAAAGGGCTATCAGGGCTTCTATGCAGGCTAAAAGTTATTGGGCTGGATTAAATCCTGAAGAAAGGGCTTCAATATTTTTGAAAGCGGCTGATCTAATTTCTGGGCCATACAGGGCCAAAATAAACGCTGCAACCATGCTTGGGCAAAGCAAAACGGTTTTTCAGGCAGAGATCGATTCAGCATGCGAACTAGCTGATTTTTTCCGCTATAACGTGAAGTTTATGTACGATATAATGCATAATAGTCCTTTCTCTCCGGATGGTATTTCAAATGAATTTGATTGGAGGCCACTGGAGGGTTTTGTTTTGGCAATTACTCCATTTAATTTCACTTCTATTGCAGGAAACCTTCCAACGGCCCCTGCTTTAATGGGAAATACAGTTGTTTGGAAACCTTCGAAAAATCAAATTTTGTCTGCACATGTTATTATTGAAGCTTTAAAGGAAGCCGGCTTACCTGATGGTGTGATAAATGCAGTTTACGCAGATGGTAGCCGTATGGGGGATGTAATTTTCACAAATCCTGATTTTTCAGGTTTTCATTTTACTGGTTCAACGGAAGTATTCACCCACATTTGGCAAGTAATTGCCAAAAACTTGAGAATGTACAGGTCTTTTCCTCGAATTGTGGGAGAAACAGGAGGCAAAGATTTTGTTTTTGTGCATGTCTCGGCTGATGTGCAAGAAGTTGTTACAGCTTTGGTTAGAGGGGCATATGAATATCAGGGACAAAAGTGTTCTGCAGCTTCAAGGGCTTATTTACCCAAAAGTTTATGGTCCGGTATAAAAGACAACCTGATTGAAACCGTTCGTGAATTGAAAATGGGAACCCCTGAAGATTATTCAAATTTTATAAATGCAGTTATCGACAAAAAAGCATTTAACAGGATCAGAAATAAGCTTGAGCAGGTAAAAAAGAATAACGATTTAAAAATACTTATTGGTGGAAATGCTAACGACGAAACAGGATACTTTATCCAGCCAACTGTAATTGAATCAAAAGATCCGTTAAGCTTTGCGATGACCGAAGAATTATTTGCCCCGGTGCTAACTGTTTTTGTTTATGATGATACAAAACTGGATGAAACTCTTGAATTATGCGACAACACATCTGAATATGGGCTCACGGGGTCTGTTTTTGCAAAAGATAAAAAAGCAGTTGAATATATTTCCAGCAAATTGAGGAATGCTGCAGGTAATTTTTATATTAACGATAAACCAACCGGGGCCGTAGTAAATCAGCAACCATTTGGAGGGGCACGAAAGTCAGGCACAAACGATAAAGCAGGGTCATTTTTAAATCTTATAAGATGGACAAGCCCAAGGGTTATTAAAGAAAATTTCAACCCTCCAACCAATTATCAATATCCTTATATGGATAGCTAAAAATACCGGCACGAAAAATTTTCCCCTGGTAGTTAGTATGGTTTGCAAAGAAATATAATACCAAAATAATAGAAAGACGCATTAAAACTTAAAGGTACTTTCTTTAATTCACGCATAATCCATTATTCTAGAATGGCATAATTTTAGTCTCTAAAATAACCAGTTGAATTTATAGATTACTTTTTATGCTGTACTTACACTTATATATGATATTCAATTGGATGCTCCTTTCTGCCTAACTTTATTTTATTCCATATTCTTTCATGAAAATAATATAAAACAAGTTTAGTAACCACTTCTATTAAACTTATTGATAAGGCAAATTTAATTTGACCAGTTATTAACCACGAGATTATAAAAGTATCCACGGTAGCAAAAAATCTCCACGTTATGCCCTTTAAGATACTTCGGTATCTTTTCTCTTCCATATTATCTATTGTTTTAAAACTCTGATAAGTAACGATTGCCATCATCGGGCAAAATAACTACTACAAGTTTATTTTTATTTTCTTTTCGTTGCGCAACCTGCAAAGCTCCCCATATAGCAGCTCCAGATGATATACCACCAAATATCCCCTCCGTTTTAGCAACCGTTTTTGCCATTTCCAAAGCATCGTTGTCTGAAACGCTGATTATTTCATCGATAATTTCTCTATTTACTATGTCTGGAACAAAACCAGGTCCTGTTCCCGGTATTTTATGTTTTCCAGGTTTTCCTCCTGACAAAACCGGTGACGAAGCTGGTTCTATAGCAATGCATTTAATAGCATAATTATATTTTTTAAGTATTTCAGATGTCCCAGTAATGGTCCCACCTGTTCCTGCACATGCAACAAAAATATCGATTTTTCCATCTGTATCATTCCATATTTCAAGAGCTGTTGTTTTACGATGTATTTCAGGGTTGGCCGGATTTTTAAACTGCATTGGAATAAAACAATTTTTATTGGTATTAAATATCCTTTCTGCCTCATCAATTGCACCAGTCATGCCACCATCAGCATCGGTTAAAACAAGTTCAGCACCATACAAGGCTAATATTTTTCTCCGCTCCTCACTCATGCTGGCCGGCATTGTTAAAATAAGCTTATAACCTTTCACGGCACATGCCATCGCCAATCCAATCCCTGTATTTCCGCTTGTAGGCTCAACTATCAACGTATCCTTTGTTATCAAACCTTTTTCTTCGGCATCATTAAGCATCGATAGTGCGGTCCTGTCTTTAACAGATCCTGCCGGGTTAAAAGATTCAATTTTAACAAGTACATCAGCCAAACTATTGTTTGTTACTTTGTTTAATTTAACCAAAGGTGTATTACCAATAGTATCTAAAATAGTATTATATATCATTCCTTCCAGTTTTATTTGAATAACCAAAACTATAAAAATTCATACACTTAAAAATCTAAAATTCACTATACAAAAAAATAATAACACATTATTCCTATAGTTTTTATAGGATACAAAATTACATTTTTTTTTTATTATTTTGAGTTTTAAAAGTTTTAAAAACAAGAAATAAAAGTTATTTGAAAAACAACTGCAAAATGAACCCTTTTTTTTATCAAAAAATAAAAAAGTTGATTTTCGGTTCAACACTTGAGATAAAACTAGAAAAGAAAATTTTCTTATTGTTAATGCTCAATACAATTTTCATTTCCTTTATAGCGGTTATTAATTATTCAATTATAATTCCTAATTTTTCTCTTTCATTTTTGACCCTTATTGCCTTTATAACAGTGACGTGGGCTTATTTTTTCTCAAAAAAAGGGGATAATTATGAAAAAATTACAATTCCCTTATTTATATTTTCATTACTATTTTTAACCGCCCATTGGATTTTAAATGCAGGTTATAAAGGCAATACACTAACATTATTCTTTATTTATTTTATGGGTATTTACGTAATTGTAAAGCCAAAACTTAAAACCTATGTTTTCATTTCTTATTTACTGGTATTTATCTCTGTTTTTCTATTCCAGTATTTTTTTGACGGGTACATCTCTTATTACAACAATGATATTCAACAATATAAAGATGTTTTTCTCAGCAACGTTGTATATTTTATTTTTTTGTTCATTATGTTGTATGTAATAATATCCAGCTATCGAAGTGAAAATCTGAAAACAAAAATCATTAATAATGAATTAATAAAAAAACAAAGTGATATCGAACATTGGACAAACCTTGTAACCGAAAGTGAAGAAAAGTTCAGGAGAATTGCCGATCAGGTACCAGATGTAATCTTTTTAACTGATGAGCATGGTAATATCACTTACCTTTCAGAAGCAACTAAAAATATTTTTGGTTCTGAACC
>JBNLCS010000621.1:0-1851 GCA_050303935.1 Bacteroidales bacterium | reverse complement strand
TATTCCCCAAAATACGTAAATAATAATTTACGCCATTAATTTTACAAGTCATCTCGAATTTCAATTTAGTTAAAAAGCAGACATCCTTTTTTATCCTGGTTAATCCGTTTGATAAAATAGTCAACAGGTTTGTATAAGATGGTCATCCTGATTGACAAAATTGTCATTCGTTTTAGCCATGTTGTCCATTCCAATTGACAATACTGATATATAGTTTGTCAATACCAGCTTCCCAATATGCCGGCCCTGATCAAAATTATGTTCAACTTGTCATTCGTTTTGTCCATGGTAGTCAATTTAATTGACAAAGCGGACATCCTTTTTGTATATCCAGGTCATTCCGATTGACAAAATTGTCAATGGGTTTGTATAAGATGGTCATCATGATTGACAAAAAGATCATATGGTTTGTCAAAGCCAGCATATCGATATGCCAGCCTGGGCTAAAATTATAATCAACAGCCCCCCCTTATAAACTGGAATGGGCTTTACTAATGTTCTTTTTCAATATAATACTTTAGATTATATAAGCAGTACTGCTGTATCAGCAACATGCACAAAACACTTCAAAAAGGTTATCCTTCTTCAATTAACCGAAAGGGAAGTTCCGATATTCCTTCATATGCAGCACCCGCTTCCTTCATATCTTCATCGTTCCGGGTAAAAAACCAATTGATAACCAATTTACTGTTATAGTCCTTTTTTATGTCCGCAAGGATTTCAAATAATTTGAGCAGGTATCTTGAGGTACTGGTGTTATAATATTCAAGCTTTATTTTTACTTCTATATTCTCAGTTGATTGTGTAAAATTTGCTTTTATCCACTCAAAAATTGTTTCATAAAAACCAACCGGGTCCTCCGGGAAAGATTTACCCAGCAGTTCAATCACACCACTTTCCGGATCTACCTTAACATAAGGTGTATCATTTGTTTCTTCAAATTCTAATATGTTCATACCTTACTATGTTAAATTATTAGTATTTACACATGTTTTAGAAGTTTTGTTTCAAAAAGTGACAAATCTCATCACTGCGCCAGGAGCGTAAACAATCTATATTATTGCATCCATTATGGAGAATTCGTTAAACTGATTACTCTATGGGTAAAACCAAGGAAATTGGAAATGTTTTAAGATTTTACAAGCTAATGAAAATCAAAATATTTTCAATTAATTATACTGCCGTAAACAATAAAACCGGATCACCGGACACGACAAACGTAACCTGATACGAACATCGTTTTTCCCTATTCAACCACTACCTCTTTCACTTCACTCATTGGCGACATACCACCATCTTTATACACTGCCCTAATAGCGTATTTATATGTACCTTTCTCATACACTGTGCGGTCCTGGAAAGCTTTTTCACTGGCGTTAAGTGAGGTATACATTTTCAGGTCATCACCATTTACGCAACGGTATATCATAATGTGACCATCTCTTTCTTCCAGCGCCGACCAACTGAGGCCTACCACCTTATTATCTTCGGTAAGCGCTACCTTAAACCCGGTAACCTGTTCACGTACCCCGGAATCATACACTTTTACCCGTAACGGTTTTGATCCCGGTGATTTGAGCCGGGCATCGTCAATGGCAATAAGCTGGTATTCATAAGTTTTGTTTTTTTCCACATTCCGGTCAGTAAATTTTTTCATTCCGGCTTCCAGCCCAGACAATTCCTTCCAGTCCTGTTCCATGGTTTTTCTCATCAATATCTGTTTAACCACATCTTTGCTGCTACTGGCATACCATTCCAGTTGCACGGTACTGTCTGTCACCAGGTAATTCTTAAATACCGGGGCAACCGGTGGTATTATATCGGGGATGGATACTTTCAAAACATCAGAAT
>JBNLCS010000620.1:0-3481 GCA_050303935.1 Bacteroidales bacterium | reverse complement strand
AAGCGAATCCATAATATTAAGGACGAATATGACAATATGAGTGAATTTAAACATTAGCATATATAATTTTGCTATACATATATCAGTACTCAGAAAATTTTGCCTTAATAAATTGTAAAATAGATTATTTCGATTTTAAGTATGGAAATCACTCGGGAAAACTTTTGAAACAATAAAAGCCACAAACTTTGAATATAAATATTGATTAAACATGAAACTTTTTAATATTGTAGGAATACTTAGTGTCTTTCAGTTATCGATGCTTACGATTGTCATGATTATAAAAGGAAACAAAAAACAAAAGGCAAACTACATTTTTGTTTCTTTCCTTCTTGTAAACATTTTTCTCATTTTATCATCCCTGCTTTATAATTTGGGAAACCTCAAAAACCCGTTGATTATATTGGGCTCGCTCACCATCTTTTTCCTGCTTGGACCGCTAATCTATCATTTCTTTAGATTAACGTTTTATCCAACAAACAAATACAATAAATATTCAACAATCCATTTAATCCCCCTGTTCTTTTACACGGTTTATTTTACAACCGTATTGTTGGTTGATAATCAACCGGATACAGACAGTACTTTCCCTTTAAATAATTCCCAATTTTTAGTTTGGTGTTTACTGGCCTATCCGCATTTGTTAACGTACATAATTTTCTCATTCAGGATATTAAAAAAATACAAAGCATCATTATATAACCAAAATCCAAATTTCGCCAAAAACAGCATTTCCTGGTTAAACCTCCTAATTTACATGTATTTGTTCCATTGGCTGTTTGATACAGCAAGTGCTTTTTTAAACTTTTCAGGTTTAGTTCCTTATGAAGCATGTATTTATATTTCTATACTTTCAACAATATGCCTGTTACTATTTTCAACAATTACAGTTATTAAAGGAATGGATGGCTTCAACCTGGTAACATTCGAAAATAATAAATCGAAATATGCAAATTCCCTATTAACAGAAAACGAAAAAGAAAGTATAAAAAACAGCATACTTAATTGTATTGAAATAGAAAAACTGTACCTCGAACCCGAACTTACCATAGCCATTTTGTCCAATAAAATAACTATACCCGTAAAATCTATTTCACAAGTTATCAATGAATCATTCAACTGTAATTTTTTCGATTTCATCAATACTTACAGAATTAATGAGTCAAAACAAAAAATACTGAACAATAACAAGTTGTCAAAGCCACTCACTATTTCCGAAATTATGTTTGAATGTGGGTTTAATTCAAAATCCGCCTTCAACAGGGCCTTTAAAAAACAAACCGGTTTAACGCCAACCGAATTCAAACAAAGAAACCAAAAAATTATTCAGAAAAAGAGTGCCATTTCTTGAAGGTGGACGATTCGGATTTTATCAAAGTCTATATTTACAGTTGGTTAAAAAATAAATTAGGCTTGGTTAACAAATATTTAAAGGCGCAAATATTTTCCGTTCTGGTCTTTTTCTTTTTCACAGGATGTGCAAAGCATAATGGAGTTGAAGACAAAAGTGACGAGTGCAACTTCCTTAAAGAAAAACCACACGCGTTCCAATTTGAAAAACTGGAAATCAATCCACTAGAAACCGATCCTGAAATAACACTTGAAACTGATCAACGTCACCTGGTGTTTATCCCACACCATTTAGCCAGTTTAAAAGATGAACTGTTTGTATTTCTGCCTGGAACAGATGCTACACCGTCTTCATACGAAAACATTATGCATGCTGCAGCCTTTGTTGGCTATAAAACAATTGGGCTTTGTTATCATAACAATGTAACCATTTTCAGCCGTTGCAGTAGCGCTCCCGGTGATCCGGATTGTAGTATACTTGCAAGGCAGGAAAATCAGGAAGGAATTGATGTAAGTGATCAAATTGAAGTTGCTCCTGCGGATTGCATCAATAATCGCCTCATTAAGCTTCTGCAATGGTTACATGCATCAAGACCCAACAAAGGATGGGATAAATACTACAATGGGAATGAAACGGTTTGGTCGAAAATGATATTCGCAGGACATTCGCAGGGCGCAGCACAGACCGCTTATATCAGTAAAATTCACGTGATAGCCCGCGCCATTCATTTTTCGCATATTGGCGAATTGTATGGCGATAAGCGAACAGGTGATTTGCAAATTACCCCCTGGTCGCTTGAACCACGCCTGACACCGGCAAGCAGGATATATCTTTTATATCATATTGATGAACAAACTGCCCTCTGGTCGCTTGATGTGTGCAAAGCTATTGGCATAGTCGAATATGGTGATGTTCAGAATGTGGATAATGTTGCAGCCCCCTATAATTGTTCACATGTTCTTTCAATTGGGACACCCGCCGTTGATCAACACGAAGCGCACAACATGACGGCCTATGATGCTGCCATGCCAATGGGTTCTGATAATTTGCCTTTATATACTGAGGCAATTATGTATATGATAACAGCCGGGTCACAATAAATTTTTTTAAATGAATGTTCAACTAAGAAATCAAAGCAATGAAAACAATTTTTTATTTTCTGGGGCTAAGTACCCTTTTGCTTATTAGTGGATGCAGCAAAGATCGAACATCCTTTAACGATTATAGTTTTCCTGATAAATCAGGAGAATATATATATACCGGGTATGATCTTAACGGAGACACAGTATCAAGCGGATTATTAGTAATAAAGTTTGATACAATTGAAATTTCCGGCAGTAAAGATTTATCAGGAAATGGATTTGAAAAAGGCGAAGGTCCAATAAAGGGGCAACTAGATGAATTGGATAATATTTCAATTGATTTATGTCCCGATTCGCTTTATCGGATACTTGTAAAAGGTCGTTTCCAGCAAACTATTGAAGGGCTGATTACAGGAGAAAGGTACGGGGATTCAGGCTCTAAGGTTAGTCCTGTTAAAGTAGGGACATTCAAAGCAGAAAGGAATGAGAAACTCAATTAAAATAGGTTTTTGGACTTCAGTAGTTGCAGCGTTTGCATTGTTGATGTTTAGTGCTTGTTTTATCATTATTCTTACTACTCAAAAAGTTTCTATATGGACTGATATTCATGATTATATTGATATGGCTGCTAAAAACAACCAAACATTAAAATACATTGCCCAGTTTTTTGCGTTGGTTTTTGGTATTTCCTATCTAATTATTCTTCATTGCATTGTAGAAAATGTAAGCCCTGAGAAAAAGTTTTTTGCAAAAATCAGTACATCTTTCGGTCCGGTTTTCTTAACAATGATAGGTATCAACTATTTTCTGCAACTAACCTATGTCAGGTTTGGTATTGAAAGTGATAATACTGCAGGCCTTGAACAATGGGTAATGTTTAATCCAAATTCGATAAGCTTGTCAATTGCAATGCTTGGCTGGACACTTATATTTGGACTTTCATCTTTGTTTGCTTCACTTGCAATTAAAGGCACTCGGCTTGCAAAAACAATATGTATTTTGTTTTTGTTAAACGGATTGTTTTGCCTGTTAGGGAGTTTTGGCTTCG
>JBNLCS010000619.1:0-4163 GCA_050303935.1 Bacteroidales bacterium | reverse complement strand
CAAACCGTTCATATGAATAGCTTTGGCAATAACTTTAGCTACATAATCAACCGGTACAATGTTTAATGTACCTTTTTCATTGATTGTAATTCTAAATTTAGAACCATTGATTTTATTTTTACGTGCATAGAAAAACTTAGCCCACCCGTAAAAAACATCAAATTTACTTGTTACGTACAAAGGGGTATCTATTAATCTTCCGCACACTACGGCAGGTCTAAGGATTTGAAATTCGAGGCCCATTTTAGAACAATCCCTCCTTAAAATAATTTCAATTTTATTTTTATGACCTTCATATGGGTTCCTATAATCAAGTGGCTTATATTTGAAATAATCATTTTCAATAAGGTCAAGATCGTTTTGTATACCGCACGAATATGCCGTACTCACATAAGAAAACCTTTTAACATTTACATTTTTTAACGAATTGATTAAATTGATTGTACCAATATAATTGTTGATATACACATCTTTTTCAGCATTCGCACCCTGTGTTAAATTGGTGGTTGCCGCTACATGAACTACTGTTAGGCAGCTTGTGTTTATTTTTCCCAACATATTTCCCAAATCTGAATTTATCAAATCTGACTCAATATATTTAATTTTACTCATTAAATAACCAAGGGGTAGATGTTTAATGTAATCAGGGGCAATTTCATTGGTTAACACATTCACAATTCTTTCTTCCGGAAGTTGCTTGCCATTATTACGGACCAATAAATAAATGTTTGAACTTAATTTCTCACTATATATTTTATAAAGCAATTCAAATAAAACATGAGATCCTACTAAACCCGTTGCACCAGTTATCAAATAGTCCATAGTTAATAAATGTTTTTTGTTAATGGTTTTATACTTTTCTAAAATTTTTTATATTTAAACTGCAACTTTTGTAATGCATTTGCGTTTTGAAGAATTGAACGTTACAAGAATGATTTAGTTGCAATAAGCACTTTTTTATTGATAAACGTATAAAAATATATGATTAGATTACTTTACTAAACTATTAATTATGGAACTAGAATTAATACACGAAAATAATTTTGTCAAGGCATACTACGACAGAGAAAGACAGATCCTGCGTGCCAATTACCAGGGTGTTGTAAATGTAGATCTTGCAAGTGAAAATTTCGATGTCATCATTTCAAAGTTATCCGAATATCCGCTTAGGGCTGGTATATTTAATTGTATGGAAATGAAGGGCACTTTTACGAAACTAAACGATTACTTAAAAAAAGTATGGTATCCTGCTATCATTCCTCAAGGATATATATGTTGGTCAATGGCAACAACAGATGCTTTTACCCGATTTGCGGCCAACTTGCTTATTAACAGCCTTACACCAAAAGAAATAACAGCTAAACTATTTGGAAGCCCTGATAAAGCTGAAGAATGGGTTTATGATTTTTTGAAAAATAACGGTTAAAAGAAAGTTGTTTTCAATAGCTTCCAACAAGTACCAGAGAATTTTTCCTCTGGTACAGGCTTTCACGCTATTACAGTCACAAACCTGACATTACAGTATAACATTAAAAATACCTGCATATGTAACTAGTCTCATTCAGGAAGATTAAAGAATCCAATCTCAAAGAAAGTGGATTTAATTAAAGCCCATAGGGCTTCACAAACACAAATTGGAATGATGGGATATTGGAATATTGCAATGAAATGTCAGGAAATGCATATAATATATCCCCTTCCATTATTCCTCTATCCAGTAACAGGCATAGACATTCTTCTTTCTACCCTTGAATCTTTTATACCAAGTTTCTAACATGTACCTGAATTCCGAAAAGGTTTTATATTTTTCACTGAAAACCTTTGTGGGAGTTTAGTTGGCCCCGTTTTAGAAAATCACTCATTTGGGTGAAGTATGAAACCAGATGAGATAATTTACATTATCGAATCTGCAAAGAATATATTTTTTTATAATTATTACTTGCGGGTTTTGGGATGTAGTTACATCGACCCCGACATTTAGCTACATATTAACGGTTGTGTAGTTACACAATACCCTTAATGTAACTACGCGACAACAATTATATAGCTTGATTGGGTTCCCAATGTAATTACATAGTGTCGGAAAGAAAAAACATCAATATGGGTGCTTGCAAAACTCGAGTGTTGGATAAGAAAGCTTCATTTTTAAGGCTTGCGCAAACAAAAAAATGGGAGTCCCACCTAGCGGGATGGCCAGTTTTTTGGCAAGCGTAACGAAAAAAATGGAGTTTTCCTACCGACACTAAGTATCAGGTGAGAGAGGGGGGGTATTTTGATCTAAATGAAGGGGTAATAAATTTATGGTTTAAAACGTACTAAAAATATATTATAATTACAAAATATTTTAGAATTTTACTAAAATATTTCATAAAATGATACGCTTTCTTTAATATATTTCAAACAGGGTTGTGCGCAACGAAACACACAGCTTACAATACTGAATATAAGAAACTTATTTTCAAAAAAACAAGAAATTGATGAAAAAGTTATTTTGGGATCAAATAATAAGAAATCTACTAAAAACTGCATCCCTGTTTTTAGTATTATTTTGGTTAGTCTCCTGTAAAGATGATTACATTTACGATGATAGCGAACCTGAATGGCTGGGGTCAAGCATTTATGATTATTTAAATGAGAGTGACAATTTCAATTATTTTATACGGTTAATCGATGATGTTGGCTATAAAGATGTTTTATCAAAAACCGGTAGCAAAACCTTGTTTGCATCCAATGACAGTGTCTTTGCAATTTTTTTTCAGGAAAACAGGTGGGGTGTTACATCGTATGATCAATTAAGCCTCTCTCAAAAAAAGTTGATCTTAAACTTTGCAATGATCAACAATGTATACCTAATTGAAACGCTTGCCAATTACAATAATGGTGAACTACAAACAGGCACGGCCATTCGCCGGTCAACTGCCATTTCAGTTTTAGACAGCATACCTTTTGAATCGGGTGAGATGTTGCCCAACGGCAAATATTGGGATTCATACAAAGAAAAAGGGCTTTATATCTTAAAAGATGCTACACCATGGCCCCTCGCACATTTTATGCAAAGCAATCTTGATTTTGCCGGAATAACCAATGATGATTTTCAATTAATTACGGGGGCAGAAAGAAAAATGGGCGATGCCCACATTTTCAACAATAAAATAATTAAACGGGACATTACATGTAAAAACGGATATGTCCATGTATTGGAAAACGTGTTAATCCCACCTGTAAACATGGCTGTCCATATGCACCAACACAACAATTCCAAAATATTCTCCTCATTGGTTGAACGGTTTAGCGCCCCCTATTACAATGCCGAACAAACAGAAGCATACAATCAAAATAATCCGGATGCTCCCATCGATTCGATCTTTGAAATGCGTTTTTTCTCAGAATACGACGGAGAACTCCAATATCCAAACGGAAAAAATATTAAAAGTACACTCTTATGACCTTATAATCCCGGCAGAAACAGTTACGTGGCAGAAGGGGCAAGTTTGCAATCAGATATGGCAGCTATATTATGCCCATCAGATGCAGCTATGGAAGAATACTTTAAAACAGGAAGTGGCATTGTTTTAAAAAACCGTTACGGAAGCTGGGAAAACATTCCGGACGACATTGTTTTACTCTTCATTAAAAGGCATTTGCGGGAATCATTTCTGCTGACTGTACCAGAACGTTTCGACAATATGAACGACAGTGAAAACTCCCCTTTGTTTGTTGACAAATCCGACATAACCGACACATACGTTGGGTTAAACGGAGTAGTTTATCACACAACAAAAGTTTATCCACCTGATGATTATGTTTCTGTTTACGGGCCTGTTTTATTTAGTGATAATACTCAAGTCTTTAATTGGGTCATTCAGCAAAACGACTACCGCCTCTATTTAAATTCACTGGTAAGCACCTATACTTTATTTGTGCCCACCGATGAGTTTTTTAACAGTTACATTGACCCGGTTGCCTTTGTGAAAGACAAACCCGTGGTACTCAAATATTTCATGAACCCCAAAACTTCTGTTGTTAATGCAACGGTTTATAGCTACGATAAGGACAATGATATAGTTGGTGATTCAATAGGTTCAATCACGAACTCCGAATTTTTATCCAACCGCTTGCTAGATGTGCTGGATGCCCATATCGTTATCGGAGATGTTGGGTCA
>JBNLCS010000618.1:0-3662 GCA_050303935.1 Bacteroidales bacterium | reverse complement strand
TAATTCATCATACTGCCATCCGGTATAATATAACTCATACCCTATCGACCATTTCTCGTCGTCCTCGTACATTAGCACCAGACCTGAATTATGTTTTGGTGTTAAAGGTTTTTGATTGTTGATATTATCGTAATTAAGTTTTGTATTTATTAAAGCATAGTTAAAATATAGTTTAAAATCATTATATGTTAGTTTTATATTGGTTTCAAAACCGGATGTAAGAATGTTACCTGCAGCATTTTCAAAATAAAATTCATTTGTAAAATTGCTTTCCCTCAAAACAAGGGCATTTTTTAATTGGGTAACATAGAAAAGCTGGTTAATAGAAAACGTAAGTTTATTAAAAAATATCTTTTTGAAGTTAATATCAAAATTACCACCAACGGATGTTTCCGGATCTATTTCATCCATTAAAAGAGGCTGGATATTTTTGAAATATAACTTTTCGGCATTTTCGGTGAATATGGTAGGTAATTTATAACCCATTGCCCCTCCTACACGGGTTGTGAGATTCTTATTTGCTTTAAAAAGTAAAGAAATACGGGGAAGAAAAAAGCTGCCATGTGTAAAATCATAATCAGTCCTGAACCCGCTTTCCAGGGTAAAAAGAGTAGATAAATCCGTAGTATTTTGAATAAAAGCACCAATCGTATTATGTTCATAATCCCTTACTGGTACCGTATCAAATTTATCTTCATTAAACTGTTCGAAATAATGGTTTGCGCCGAATTGCCAATCTGATTTTTCATTTTTCATTGTAGCAAAGAGTATTTCGGTAAAGCTTGATACCTGGTTTCCTCTAAATTGATAATCAGGAATATTCAATTTTCTATCAAAATAACTTACACTGTTTTTTATGCTCACCACATGTTTATCATTCCTATTAATTAATGAAAATTGTGTAGAATATCTTTCCGAACGGTCTTCTTCAGAAAAAACATGGTTGTCCCCTGAATTACCTAATATAACTTCCATATCACCCCCGGTACGATTATCAAAAGTGGTGCTTAACCCTAAGTTAAGTTCTGTATGGGAACTAAAATAATAATAAAATTTAGGGTTCAGGCTAAACGAACGTGTTTCAGGAATATTCGAAAAGCCATCATTATCCGGGTCAAACGCTATCTGATTGTACCCCGATCCATAAACTGTTAACCCTGTCTTTCCGTATTTCTGCGCATAAAAAAGATTCCCTGTGGAACCCAATGCGCTAGTTTGATTAAACATAATACTTAGTTCAGGTTCTTCTACAGGAACAATAGATACAAGATTAACAATGCCAGCAATTGCCCCGCCACCATATAAAGTTGAATTACTGCCTTTTATAAGCTCTACCTGCCTCAGATCAAGCGGTGGAATCTGCATTATTGACAAACCTCCGGCAAATCCTCCATATAAAGGCAAACCATCTTTTAAAACTTGTGTGTACCTTCCATCCAGGCCTTGAATTTTAATACTTAAGTTACCCGAGCTTAATGATGTTTGCTGCATTTGTACCCCGGTTGTTTCACGTAAAAGCATACCTATATTGCTTGAATTCATGGCAGCTTTTTCACCCAATTCTTCTCCCGTAATTGCTTCAATTCTTGTTGGTACATCGTCTATTGTTCTGGAAGAACGTGTTGTGGAAATTATTATTTCTTCAAATTCCTCACCCGCTTCAAGTTCTATCGTAAATGTTTTATTGTTGTCAATCGGAAGGTTCAGGGTTATGTTTTTTTCTTCATATCCAATATAAGAAATTTCAATTTTCACCTTTCCATTTGGAAGATTATCCAATTTTGCAAGACCATTATTATCCGTAACTATTCCCCTGGAAGTTTCACTAACTATTATATTAGCTCCTACCAGTGGTTCATCAGCCTCATTGGTAATTTTAAAATAAACGTTGTTTTGCGAAAAAACTACTGTAAAAGTCAAAAACACAATACTTGTTGCAACGAGGTATTTCATCCGTTTATTTTTTTAATTCTTTAATGGTCGGACACGCCTGCCAAAGTACTTTGTACGGCGGGCAGGTGGAACCGCATTATTAAAATAATCATTTTCATATGTGTTTAATAATTATTTTAATCATGCTTGTTCATCTGTTTATATTTTATTTTTCAATGGTCAGAACTGCCTATCGGCAGACAGGTGGAACTTACCATTCGCAAATAATCATGTTAGTGCTTGAGATAATGATAATTTGCTCATGGACGTTTCATTTTAATAATCAATTTTTACAGCACTAAAATACAGATAATCTGATTGCAACAGTATTGCAAATATCATTTACAGGATGCACACCTACCTTTAATCACATAGTTCGCGCTTTCAAAACTAAAATTATCAGGTAATTTTATTTCCGGGATAGACAGCTCTTTCAAACATGTAGTTTGGCCGCATCGGACGCATAGAAAATGCACGTGCAAATCTTCAAAAGAACAGGTACAACCATCATTGCATAACGCATATTTTACAGCCCCGGTGCCATCATCAATTGGATGAATAATAGAATTTTCCTGAAATGTTTTAAGGGTCCTGAATATCGTAGACCTTTCAACTTTTTCAAATTGTTGTTCAATCTCAAATAGACTGATAGCTTTTTGTTTCTCCAGCAATACGTCAAGCACCAACTTACGCATGGCAGTTGATTTTACATTTTTTTTAGATAAAATATTGTCAGCCAGATTTTCCATAATATTGAGAAACAATTATTAACATCGTTATGTTTTGGAAAATGCAAATTTATCAATTTCCACTAATAATTGAATTTCTTTGCAACCGGCTAACAAAGTAACAAAACATTGAGAATAATATAGTTTTTTTTTGTTACCCCGTAATTCTTTGCTGAACTGTCTGGACTGTTTCCTGGGTTGTTGGAGTTTTACCTTTTTCAAAACCCAGGTCGGTAACACGTAAATAACTGTAATTAGAAATACCTCTTTGTTCCATTACCTTTCTGCCACAATCTTCATTACAGCCATCAATAACCAGGATATCCTGTTTTTTAAATTCATTCAATTTATCTTCGGAACAAGTAGCAAACAATGCGAGGCAACTCATTTTCCGTTCATTGTTCCTTGAAAGTTTTCTGGCTACCTGATCAGATATATATCCAACATCAGCAGCACCTGAACAAGTGATAACTAATTTGTCATCAACACTACAATTACAAGTCTTTTTTTCCATAGCATTTAAATTTAGATGAAACATCCATGCACTAAACTTTTCAACAAGGACATGAACAAAGCATAGATGTTCCACGATTAACTATTACAAATTCAAATTCATTTTTGTATTTTATTATAAAACAGATGTTTAATTAAAATTTATTCGAGTGAATATAATATAATTAAAAAGTAAACCCACAAGTACAATACCAATAGCAACTACCCCAATAAATACTGCAATGAGTTGCCATTTCAACACCTTCTTTAAAATGATGATCTCCGGTAAAGAAAGTCCGATTACCGACATCATAAATGCCAGCGCCGTACCCAATGAAACACCTTTTTCAATAAGAACACTCACTATTGGGATTATTCCGGCTGCATTTGAATAAAGAGGGACCCCCACTGCAATAGCCAAAGGAACAGAATACCAGTTTTGTGCACCAAGGGCTTTTGTCAAAAAATCATCAGGGACAAAACCATGTGCCCCGGCACCTATGGCAATAC
>JBNLCS010000617.1:0-4359 GCA_050303935.1 Bacteroidales bacterium | reverse complement strand
AAAAGAAAAAATACATAGTGGATATATTGTAAAAACAGGTCCAGGTTACCCGATACCGGCTTTAAATGATATTGACGAACCATGGAAGAATAAAAAAGATGATACCAAATATCTTCCCTTGCAAGCAAAAACAGGCGACTTAGCTGTTTACCTAAGTGGCAATAGTTATGAAATTGAATTTAATGGTGAAAAGTATATTATTGTTCCTCATTCTGCAATTCTGATGTTAATACGGGATGAAGGGTTATTTGAATAAACACTAACAATAGGTTACAAAATCATCTATTCTCTTTCTTTTTTCATTGTGACGAAATTCATCTATTTCAGAATCTGTATATCCTATAGGTAATAAAGCTACTGGATTTAATTCAGGATCTGTAACTTTAAGGATTATCTTAAGTTTTTCAAAGTTAAAATTACATACCCAACAGGTAGCCAAGCCAATACTTGTTGCAGCAAGGGTCATATGATCAATAGCAATGGCAGCATCAATATCAGCATGGTCTTTAAAATTTACCGGGTGTTTCCATGATAATTTGGCATCCGTAAAAACTGCAATTACTACCGGAGCTTGTTTAAACCATTCCCTGTTATACGTTTCATTTATTTCTTTACGCAATGGATTTTCACAAATGATGTAAATATGATATGGTTGTTTGTTTACAGCCGAAGGTGCTACCCTGGCCGCATTTAAAACATACTCAAGTTTTTCTTTCTCAACGGGTTTATTTAAAAATGATCTGGCAGAAAATCTATGCCTTGCTAATTCAATAAAATCCATAGTTATTCTGGCAACAAATTTTGAAATTCACGATATCTTTCAGGATAAGTTTCACCTACCTTGCCCCCCTCTTCTTTCCAAACATTGTATATATTATCAATCCTGTCTTCTTCAAGTGGATGGGTACGTAAAAAAACAGGGATCTCGCTTCCTCCGTCATTCAAACTATCAAGTTTTTCAAAGAAACCAGCTACCCCTCTCGGGTCATAATCGGTGTCGCTTAAAAATTTTACAGCATATTCATCCGATTGACTTTCATGGTTTCGGCTAAATTTCAGCCCTACCAAACCAGTTGCTACACCAGCCACTACCGTATCTATCCTTGAATCGGGTTTGCCCAACAGAATGTTAAGTAAAAAACTGTAGCCAAATTGATCTGTCATCTGTCTGGTTGAATGTCGCAATTCTACGTGTGCCATTTCATGGGCCACTACACCGGCAAATTCAGCTTCATTTTCAAGGTATTTAATTAATCCTGTATAAAAGTACATGTATCCTCCAGGACAAGCAAAAGCATTCAACACATCATCATCGATAATGTAAGCTTCCCAATTAAAAACATCTTTATTTTCAAAATTATCCGAGCTTGTTAAAATGGTATTTACAATCCTATTCAAATGTTGATATGCTTCTTCATATTCAACTGGGTCAAGAACATTGAAATCAGCAGAAGAGTCAATATGATTTTTCATTTGCTTCCCGAACTCAATATCCTGTTCTTTAGTAAAAAGATTAATTCCCCTGTCTTTTTTACAGTTAAAAGCAACGATAACTATAAAGACGATAATTGTTTTTATATAGATATTTTTCATTGAACCTTAATTATAAATTACCACTAAACTGAATTTGCATGTATTATTTTAAAGTTAATAATTATTATGGAAAACAATTCAAGATTTAAACCATTATATTTTACAAAAGTGATTGACATGCTATTTGTAAACATCAAATATAAAAAAAGCTAAAGGCAGAATTATTATATTTGAAACATGACAAACAAAAACGAAATATTCAATACCGACTGGAGAAAAATAGCTTCAACCATATATAAAAAACCTGTTGACTCTAAAATATTCGGACAAAGCGATATTGATGTTACCCTGCTTGAAAAATTCATTGTTGAAAAAAGAAAAAAAGGATTAAAAATTACCCTAACCCATGTATTTCTAAAGATTATTTCAAAATGTTTACAAGATGATGTACCTGAATTTAATACATTCTTGCGCAGGGGGAAAGTTAAATCCCGTGAAACAATAGATGTTATGGTTAGTGTGCTCCAGGCAAGTGGTGCAATGGGATCTGTGTTGGTTAAAAATGCCAATGAACTTAGTTTGGAGGAAATAGAAAGTGAATTAAATAAGAAAGTTATTGAAGCCAGGCTCGGAAAAGAAACGCATAACAAACAATCCAAGAATATCCTTACAAAACTACCATGGCCCTTTAGGCCCATGTTCTTTAAATTTTATAAACTTTTTACCATAAAGCTTGGATTTTCGATGCCTTTTATTGGATTATCAGCTAATAATTTCGGATCGTTCATTTTAACAAATATTGGAAGTATCGGGCTAGATACCGGATATCCTGCACTAATGCCCAGTTCCAATGTTGCTTTTGTTTTTGTTATGGGCGGAATTCAGAAAAAACCTGTTGTTGTTAATGATGAAATTGTAATCAGACGAATGATGACTGTATCGGTTGTCATTGATCATAGGCTGGCAGATGCCTCCCATGGAGGTAAACTACTGCGTATTATTAAAAAATATTTACGTAATCCAGATTTGTTGGATAAATAATACCACCGCAATTGTATTACTTGGATCAGTTACAAAAGTTCAATATACAGATTAATTACTCTACAATAATTTTTTTCATCACATGTCCCCCATTCTGAAATATTATTTTAATAAAATAGAGCCCCGCTTCAAGATCATTAACCATAATTTCATTAACATCTTCATTTATTGATTTTTTTAGAATGCCAGACATATTAAATATATATATCCCGGAAATTTCAACAGAATTAATCTTATTAATTTTAAGAATGTCATTGGTAGGATTGGGAAATAAGTACAGTATATCACTTTTATTTTTTCCAAAAACCCCAACAGGTGTAAACCCCTCATAAAAAGTGGAAAAAACCTTTTGTGTCTGTAACCCGGTTGTCCCTTGTATCCGTTCCATACAGGTAACTACTAAAACTCCATCAAAAGTATATTCGTATATAATATTTTTGGCATTTATATATTTCTTCTGAAATGAATCCCAAAACAAATGCTGAATACTTTGAATACCTTCAATATCGTACAAATAAGTTTCTTTGGACCCATTAACCCAATTTTTCTCTATATAATCATATACACTGCTACCTTTTTCCAAAATTTCATCACCATCATAAACATAACTATCCCGTATAGTTTCAACCCATTTAGATAAACTTTCAACCCATTCATAAACAGTTTTTTCCATTAAATGATTATTCTCATTTATTTCTTCTGTTTTCACAGAATTTACCCATTTCTTGGCAAGCGTATCCCAATATTCTACTATTTTGATTGTTTTGTTTAAAGAATTTACATATTCATAAGTTATCCTTTCCAGGTTTCCCCAAATTAAAGAAACCGTATCTCTTGCCTGTGTTAATGATTGCCGTAAGGTATCATAAATATCGTAAGTATAATAGGTAACATATGTTGTGAACAACGTGTCGTATCCACTTACAGCTTTTTTATAAATTTCAAGCTTTGTATTCTTTCCATCATATGTATACAATTTTGTTTCAATAGCACGCCAGATAAAATTGATATTATCATATAGGAATAAAGTTTCTTCATTGATGTTATTCAAAACATCATAGTTGGCAGAATATTGCCTGTAATTAGAAAAACCGTCCCCATCTGGCAACAATTCCAGTCTTTCAGTTAAATACCCTTGATTATAATATTCTTCTATTTTTAGTAAGGGTGGTTCATATATATCATATCTGTATTTATAATATATAAAACTATCACCGGAAATATATGCTTCCGGTATAACAGGAATAATATTTTCGTCTTGTTCAGCATCTATCCGTGGTTTACCAGATACTATATCAGATGCCTTTAAAGCAATTGTAATAAACATGCATATTGAAAACATAGTTATTTTCAACATTCCTGAAATGACAATATTTTTAACTTTATTCAGCATTAATTTATTTTAATCAATGAAAATGCCTTTTCTGTTCTTTTAAATTTTACGTACAGCCGGTAAAAACCACTATGTAAGTGTTCATACCTATGCATGTATTTGACAGGACCAGCTATTTTTGCATAATTATCAGAAATTACTTTTCTTCCTGCCACATCATATATTTCTATCGTATATTCTCCCTCGTCTTCATTGGAAAAATCCACAAAAATAAATTCTGAAAAAGGATTTGGGTTTACATAAATATCTCTATTATCTTTTTTTAAAAATTCTGGTATTTTAATTTCAATACCTTCATTGCCAATAATTATTTTTACACTATCAACAATCATGTCAGCTTCTGTAATTTCTATTACCGGATCAGAAATCAATTTTTTCCCTGGGTATTGTAC